>CANKUB010000104.1 GCA_947486575.1 Betaproteobacteria bacterium
AGTCGCAAACCCATTTTGAATCTGGCGCTGGCGATGCAACAGCGAACGTGGATGCAGGGCCTGTGGGATGCGTCAAAAACCTTTAATTTGCCCGCCAAATTTACCCCAATCTATTCGCCTTAATGAAGTTCTAATGAAAAATCTCGGCTGAAGCTATAAGGGCCAGGTCTTGCGTCTTGCCCATCCACCTGGCGAAAATGTGTTTCATGTCCCGTCCCCTCAGAATTGAATTTCCCGACGCGATCTATCGTGTGACTTTCCGTGGTGACCGGCGCGAACCTATTTTTGAAGAGGATGAAGGCGGTCATCGTTTTCTAACTATTGAAAATGAGGCGGAGCGATTTGCTATTCCGGCATCACCCCTGCGCGTTTCGCTACGTCCGCCCACTTCACTGATTCCGATGCAATAAGTTCTCCAAAAACTTCCGGCGTGTTGGCTATCACTTGTGAGCCGTCGGACGCGAAACGCTGCACTGTGGCCGGCAAGCGCAGCATCGCAACGGTTTCTTTGTGCAGCATGGCGATAATTTCCCTGGGCGTGCCTGCGGGCGCCAGCATTCCGTACCACTGCATTGCCTCGTAGCCGGGTACGCCCGCTTCGGCAATGGTTGGAATATCCGGCGCGGATGCCGAACGGTTCAAGCTGGTCACACCCAGCGCCCGCAGTTTGCCCGTGCGCACGTGAGGCACGCTCGACGATATTCCCGATACGACTATCACCACCTGCCCGGCAATGAGATCGATCACTGACGGCGGCCCGCTTTTGTAGGGCACATGGGTCATGCTTACGTGTGCCATGGCCTCAAATAGCGCCATCGCCAAATGCGGATTGGAGCCACGACCGGCCGATCCGTACAGCACCTCGCCAGGGCGTGCCCTGGCTATGGCGATCAGCGCTTTCACCGACTTGGCGAAGGCCGGGTGCGCCACCAGCAAACTCGGCAACGATACGGCTTGCGTGATCGGTGCAAAATCGCGCAGCGTATCGTAGGGCATTTTTTTCACCACCAGTTGATTCATGATGTGCGTACTGGTCGTCACCAGTAATGTGTAACCGTCCGCCTTGGATTTGGCGACAACGTCACTCGCAATAATCGAGCCTGCGCCAGGGCGGTTTTCCACCACAACCTGCTTGCCCCATCGCTCGGTGAGCCCTTGTCCGATCAATCGCGCGAGCTGATCGGTGGCGCCGCCCGCTGCAACCGGCAGCACGATACGTATCGGGCGATTGGGATAGGCTTCTTGCGCGTTAGCCGCTGGTTGCGCCGCCAGCCACACGGCTCCTGTAGCCATCACTTGCCGCATCAACAGCGATGAAAGCATCAGCATAGTCGTATCCCCCGATCTGCGAATATGGGCGCAGAGATTCATCTGGCTTAAGGTAGCGCCAAGCGTGTCGTACACTATACGCCGATATAATATAACCTATTGTTTTATTGGATTATTTTTGTTGGACTTGGGTTCGTGCTCATCGATCGTTTGGTGCCTGCGCGCCGGTTGTTTCGAGGCTGCGCGCCATTACTTTGCAAATCCCAGTTCCCGCAATAGCTGCGCTGTCAGGTCACGTTCCGCGACCAGCTCCCGTTTGAACTGTGCGGAATCGGCAAAGGCGTCCGCCCAGCCGTACTGCGCAAGCGCTTTTTTCCAGGCATCTGTTTTCATCAGCTTGCCGAGGCGATCATCCCAGAATGCGATCACTTCGCGCGGGGTGCCAGCGGGCGCGAACAGGCCGCGCCAGTGCAGGATGTGCATGTCGATACCCATGCCGCGCCAATGCGGCACGCCTTGCAGTGCGCCACCTTGCGGCGATGGGGCGGACGTTGCTATCAGGCGCGCCTTGCCCGCTTTGACGTGCTCCATTGCTTCCGATAGCGTGGTCGAAATGACCGGTACATGGCCGCCGAGTAATTGAATATTCAGATTGCCTCTGAACGCGGCGATGCGCAGTTTTTTGTAATCTACACCATGCTGCAACGCCGGGCGTACGACGTTGAAATAGTCATTGCTCGGCATCGAACCCACGCCAAATGTAACGGCAGCCGGATCACCTTTTATCTGATCCAGAATGTCCCTGGCGCTGCGCTGTGGCGCGTCTGCCCGTACCACCCACACCAGATATTCCGTGATGAGCCTTGCAACAGGCACAAAATTGTCGAAATCGAGCTGGGTGGTGCCAACGATTTTGTTCTGAAAAATGCGATTGCTCTCAAGGTACAGCACGTGCGCGTCGCCTTTCTTTTGATGCACGTAGGCTTTTGCCGCGTCACCCGCCGCACCGCCCATGTTATTGATGATGATCGGCTGTTCGATGAGCCTGGCTTCATGCAGTGCGTTATCCAGTGCACGGGCCGCGGTGTCGAGGCCGCCGCCGGCGTTGCCTGCTGCCACTAATTCAATGCGCCGCGCGGGATAGGCGGCATTTGCGCAGGCGCACAGCAGCAGGCCGCTTGCGGCAAGCAGGCACAAAGCATTTTTCATCATCCCATGCACCCTGATGCGCATACCGCCGGTTGCCGCTATTTCGCCTTGGGCGGCGGTGGCGGCGCAGTAAAATAGGTGCCGCGTCCGCTGGCGACCAGTGCGCCTTCGCTGTCGTAGACATACGCTTCGGCGGTTGAATATTGGCCCCCGGAACGCACAATCCTGGCCTTGGCGATCAGGTCGCCGGGCATGGCGGCTTTGTGATAATCCACACGGATATCGATGGTGGGCACGGGACGGCCGAGCTGCACGGCGATGGCGTAGTCAGCAGCCACGTCGATGATCGCAGCGAGGATACCGCCATGGGTGTAGCGGCGGTCGGGATTGACGACCCACTCTTCGCGCCACGTGGCCTTGAGTTCGAGACCGCTCTCATCCATCTTCAACACTTTAAATCCCAGCCAGCGGTTGAACGGGCCTACCGCAAGCCGCTGTTCCAGACTTTCCATCGTGAAGTGCGCTTCAGCCATTTTTATGTTCCCCGGTGCGCGCCGCGACGATCTGGCGCAGTTGTTGTTGATCGATCTTGTTGGTGCCTGCCAGCGGCAGCTGGTCGAGAAAAAACACACGCCGCGGATGTTGATAGGCCGGGCCATGGGCCAGCGCGAATTGCTTGAGTTCATCTTCCGTGGCTTGCTGGTTGGCGCGCAGCACGACGAAGGCGTAGGGCACCTTGCCTTTCATCTCGTGATCGAACGGCAAGACACAGGCCTGATGCACTGACGTGTGTTTTTCCAGCAGCGTTTCGACTTCAATCGGAAAAATGTTTTCGCCGCCACACACAAACATGTCGTCGGTGCGGCCCACAAAATAATAGAAGCCTTCGGCATCACGCCGACAGATGTCGCCACTATGGTACCAGCCATCGCGCACGCGCTTGGCGGTTTCGGCAGGCAGATTGTGATAGCCGAGCAGAATGCCGGGGTTTTTCAGGATCAGCTCACCTTCGTCCGGTGTTGCGCCATTGATCAACTGCGCCAGCGTGCCCGCATAGGGAAAGCCAATCGAGCCAGGCGGGCGCGGCTTTTCGTCTGGATGCGGCCCCAGCGGCACGGGGCCGCCTTCGGTAACGCCGTAGACCACCAAAGCCTGGGCGTTGGGGAACACGTGTTTGAGTTCATGCAGCAATTGTGCGGAGGAGGGCGCGGAACCCATCATCACCGTGCGCACGCTCGACGTATCCATTTTTTCAAGCATATCGCGGCGCGTCAGCAGCATCGACATCATGGTGGGCACGCCGGAAATGACGGTGGCACGGTAGCGGCCCATGGCCTCGATGTAGCGCTCGATATTGAACTGCGGCATCACGATCAACTGGGCGCCAGCGGTCAGCCCCTGCTTGATCGCGTTGAGCGCATTCTTGTGATACAGCGGTGCGGCCACCAGAATCACGTCGTCTGGCGTGGTGGCGCGTGTGTGCGCCAGAATCAAACGGCTCCAGTTTTGTCCGTGATGATTGAGCAGCACACCTTTCGGACGGCCGGTCGATCCAGAGGTGTAGGGCTGAATGGCCACTGTATCGGGTGCAGGCTCTACCGCATCGAATGGCCCTGCGTCGAGAAACACATTAAAGTCATCGCCATACTCGCACAGCGGCAGTGCTGTCGGGCAAAGCTTGCGATAAGTGCTTTCTGCAAATACCAGCTTTGCTCCCGCATCGTTGAGAATGTAATGCACGGTGTCGGCTGCCAGTTTGATATTGACCGGCACTGGCACCACGCCCGCGCGCATCGCCCCCAGCAAGGTGATAACAAACTCGATCCGATTCAGTGACAGTATGCCAATACGGTCACCGGGACGCAGACCCGCACGCACGAGACCGCGCGCCAGTGCATCACAGGATTCATCGAGTGCGCGAAAGCTCACCGAGCGCGGCGCGGTGGCGTTACTTAAGTCAATGATCGCCGCGCGTTCTGATTGCGCGTGCGCCGTAAGCAACAAGCCGAGATTACCTGCATAGCCGCGTGGCTCAGGGCAGGGAATCAGGGATTGGAGTTTGCTCAAGATTAGGTTAAAAACAATATTAAAAACAAAGACTTAGGGTTTAATGATGACTTTGCCAAACACTTCACGGTTTTCAATCAGGCGCAAGCCTTCGGCGGCACGCTCCAGCGGCAGCACTTCGTCGATCACCGGTTTCATCGTGCCCTGCTGAATCATGTCCATCAGCGCTTTCAGGTTTTCATCGTAGAAGCTGTTGGAGCCGATGATTTGCAATTCAAAACTCCACACGTAGCGCAAATCTTCTTTCGGGTCGTAACCCGCAGTCGCACCGCACACGAGAATTTTGCCGCCGCGTTTGACGCAACGTAACGTCGGACCCCAGGTGTCGCCACCCGTGAAATTGATCACCACATCCACGCCGCCTTCGTAATTGCGGCGTTGCGGTTTGCCGAATTTTTCAACCGCCCACTTGGAAAAATCCATGGTTTTGTAGTTGATCACATGATCAGCGCCGAGGTCCTTCAGACGCTGGATTTTGTCGTCGCTGGAGGCGCAGGCAATGACTTCCGCGCCGAGTTGTTTGGCCAGCAGCACACAGCCCGTGCCGACGCCACCGCTGGCACCCAGTACCAGCACCTTGTCGCCTTTTTTGATGGTGTTGTGGGTGATGATCATGCGGTGCGCCGTGCCGTAGGCCACCGGCAAGGATGCTGCCTGCTCGTAGGACACGTCAGTGGGCATGGCAATCAATTGATCAGCGGCGACCAGACATTTTTCGGCAAGACCGCCATGCATCATCTCGCCCATCAAGCCCTTCTTTTTGTTGAGCGGGTTCACCAACACGCGGTCGCCTTTGTTCCAGCCCGTGACGCCCGCGCCAATTTCCAGAATTTCACCGGCCAGATCGAGGCCGATAATCATGGGCATCGGCACCTTGATGCCGGGCATGCCGCGCACCGTGAAGACGTCGTGATAATTGAATGAAGTCGCACCCACGCGAATCACCACATGGCCTTCAATCACAACCGGATCCGGAAAATCCGTCACGTATTGCAGCTTTTCCAGACCACCATGTTCGTGCAGCACCACAGCTTTCATTATTCGCTCCCGAAGAATTTGTTATGGACGCGACTGAGTGACGCGCAAGGTTTACATTATCCGGTCTTTTGCAGACGGACTCAATGCACCTGTGCGATCATCGCAGGCAATAATTATTTCGCAAGGGAAACCTCGTGGGACAACAACCCGTTGTGACTGTAGACGACATCACGAAAATCGATTTTGCCTCGCGCCGGCCGGGCTGCGAAAAAGGCATCATGCACGAAGACGGCGCCGTGCAAACGGCGGTGTTTCGCGTGGCCCCCGGGTCGGGCGTGCCGCGCCATTTGCACTCGCGGGTGTATGACCTGTTCGTGGGCGTGCAGGGTTTGCTGGAGATTCGCTATGAGGGGCAGCACGGACAGGGCATCTTTGCGCTGAAGCCCGGCGCTTTTTGTGCCATGCCGCCGGGCGTGCGGCATGAGGTATTCAATCCGAGCCAGACCGAGGAAGCATTCTTCCTGATCGTGCATGCGCCGCATAACGGCTACGACTTTGTGCCGGTGGAGTTCAAGCAGCTGCAGCCGATGTTGAATGACCCGCAGTACAGTGCGCCAGCGGCGTAAATTCAGAATTGGCCTTGCGTCCTGATTCAGCGAAGCTGTCGAACGTGTATTCGTCCGTGGCTGTGGTGGTGGCGTTAACCACCCTGGCGCAAATCGGCACGGTCATGGGTATCGCTATATTTCCGGTTATCGCGCCCAGGCTCGCGGCGGAGATGGGGGTGGAGCCTTCACTGGTTGGTTTTCAAATGAGCCTGATCTACGGCGCGGCCATGCTGTCGTCGCCGTTTCTGACGTGGATAGTGACGCGCCACGGCGCATGCCGCGCGATTCAGGCAGGGTTGCTGGTGAGCGTGGTTGCGCTGGTGCTGGCGTTGCTACCGGGCTTGCCGTCCTTGATTGTGGCGTCGATTCTGCTTGGCGCGGCGATGAGTGTCATGACACCGGCAGCGGCGCATATTCTGTTCCGGTTTAGTCCGCCCAAGCATCGCAATTTGCTGTTTTCGATCAAGCAAACCTGCGTGCCCGCCGGGTGGATGATTGTGGCGCTGGTGGCGCCGCCAATAACGTTAATGTATGGCTGGAAGTGGGCGATCGTGCTGGTGATTATGATGGCGCTGGGCATGATCGCCGCCTTGCAACCCGTGCGGGAGGTGTGGGACGACGACCGTAAGCCGCAGTCAGGCGGTGTACGTCAACAGGCACGCGAGGGGATGGTCTTGCTATGGCGCGTAGCCGAATTGCGTTGGTTATCGGTCGCGTCGATGTTCATGTCTGGCGTGCAGCTTTGCCTCAGTTCGTTTGCCGTAACCATGCTGGTGCAGGAGGCCAATTATGGTTTGGTTGCTGCCGGTGTCATGTTGTCGGTGGCGCAGGGCGCAGGCGTCACAGGACGCATTGTCTGGGGATGGATCGCAGATCGTTTTGGCAATTGCCTGGAACTGTTGCTCAAACTGAGTGGCGTGATGGTGGTGTGTTGCGTGTTGATGGCGTTTGTTACGCCCCAGTGGTCCCATGCTCTTATGGCCGTGTTGTTTCTGCTATTTGGTGCGTCGGCCATTGGCTGGAATGGCTTGTTTCTCGCTGAGGTGGCGCGGCTGAGTCCACCGGGGAAAGTGAGTGTGGCCACCAGCGGGGCAATGGTGTGGAATTTTGCCGGGATACTGATCGGGCCGGCGCTATTTGCCTTGATCTATCGCGTGAACGGCAGTTACGCGCAGACCTTCGGCTTGTTGTCTGCGTTCGCGGTCGCCGGGTTCCTGTTTTTGCTGTTGACCACGCGCATTGCCCGGCGCAGCGCGGAACTGGCTCATGATTGATTTCAACCTTGAGAAAGATGGCCTTCGCGCCACGACGATGATGCTGATACTCCTACTGAAATAACATGCCTGACGTTTTTACCGCATTTACGTTTGCGCAACTGGCCTGGGCTGCGGGCGTGGTGTTCGGCGCTTACGTGGTGCGCGGCATGTCAGGTTTTGGCGCGGGGCTGGTGGCGACACCACTGCTGGCATTTCTATTGCCGATGACGATGGTGGTGCCAACTACAGCACTGATCGTTTTTATTCTGTTTATCTTCTTGACGCTGCGCGATCGCCAGCAGGTGCTGTGGGACGAATTCAAGCGCCTGCTGCCACCTACACTGGTGGGCGTAGCGGGTGGTTTGTATCTGTTTACAGTGCTGGATAATCGCTTGCTGCTAAAGCTGCTGGGCGGCTTCCTGCTGGTCTATGCAGCGTATATGCTGATCACGCAGTGGGTCGGCACGAAGCAGCTGCAAATGTCGACAAAATGGGCGTGGCCGCTGGGATTTCTGGGTGCCTTTATCGACAGCCTGTTCGGTGGCGGCGGGGGCATGCTGGTAGTGATCTACATGCACGCACGCGGCGTGGGCAAGGCGGAATTTCGTGCAACGCTGGCAGCGCTGTGGTTCGTGGAGATGATTGCGCGCATCGGTGGCTACACACTGGCGGGCTTTTACACGCAAAGCACTCTGGCGCTGGTGGCGGTGATGCTGCCGTTCATGGTGTTGGGGACCTGGATGGGCGAAAAAATAAACGCTCGCATCAGTCAGGCCACATTCAACAAGATTCTGGCAGTGATGCTGATGCTGAGCGGGGCGAGCTTATTGCTAAAGTGAGTAAATAAATGACTGCAATTTACTTCAGGAAAATCACCGCAGGAAAAGTAGCCGCAGCCAAAACGAGCACAATCCACTCCAGATTGTTGCGTTTCAACCAGCCGGTGAAGTGCAAAATCAGGATGACAATTGCGACAGCATAGAATATGTAAAAACCCATGAAAAATTCCCCCAATAAATTGACCGTTATATGATACCGCAGCCAACTACATATTGTGAACGATTATTTGCAATACTGCCATATCTAGTGGCTGGTGTGTTTTTTGGTACGGCGATGCAATCAGCTTTTGGTCAGCAGACTTATCCTGCAAAATCCATCAAGATTATCGTGGGTTCCACGCCCGGTGGCGGGCCGGACATCATGGCGCGTGCCATCGGCCAAAAATTAACCGAGGCGCTGGCCCAGCCGGTAATCATTGACAACCGGCCCGGCGCAAACGGCATCATCGCCTCGGAATTGGCTGCCAAGTCGCCCGCCGATGGCTATACGCTGATGATGGCGAACGCAGGCTCTCACGCTGTCAATGTCAGCCTCTACCCGAAGTTAAGCTACGACCCGCTGCGTGACTTTGCACCCGTGACGCTGGTATCTACCGCACCGAACGTGCTGATCGTGCATCCTTCCATGCCGGTGAAAAACGTCAAGGATCTGGTCGCGCTGGCGCGAGCGCGTCCGGGCGAAATGTCTTTTGGCTCCGGTGGCAATGGCAGCACGGCGCATCTGTCGGGGGAATTGTTTCGCACACTGGCCGGATTGAATCTGGTGCATGTGCCGTTTCGCGGTGCGCCCGCAGCCGTGCTGGGTGTGAGTTCCGGGCAAGTGGCGCTGGCGCTGCCAAATTTACCGCCAGCGCTGCCCGCGTTGAAAAGCGGCCGGGCACGCGCGCTGGGCGTCACCACCGCGGCGCGCTCTGCGGCTGCGCCCGATGTGCCTACGATTGCGGAATCGGGATTGCCCGCTTACGAAGCCACTGCGTGGTACGGCGTGCTCGCGCCTGCAGGCACGCCACGCGACATCGTGATGCGGCTCAACGCTGAAATTGTCAAAAGTCTGCGTACTGACGACATGAAGCAGCGCATCCTGCTCGACGGTGGCGATGTGGTTGGCAGCACGCCAGAGGCCTTCGGCACGGTGATGCGTAACGATATTGCCAAGTGGGCGCGGGTGGTGAAGCTCTCCGGGGCGAAGGTGGATTGATGTTGCAAGATTGCGGCAAACTCACTCGCGCCAGATAAATGCCGCCATGCGCCCGGTTACTTTGTCACGCCGATAAGAAAAAAACCGCTGGGGGTCGCTGTAGGTGCACAGGCCGCCGCCATACACCTGTGTCACGCCCGCGCGAACCAGCGCGTGCCTTGCCAGCATGAACAAATCGGCCAGCCATTTGCCCGGTGCGTGTGCGACGAACGCTGCTTTGGCCTCTGCATCGCTGGCGGTGAACGCCGCGTAGACGTCGTTGCCGACTTCAAATGCCGTCGGCCCAATACCGGGGCCGATGTAGGCCAGCAAATCTGCGGCATCGTCGCCCGCATCACGCAGAGTTTGCACGGTGTTGGCCAGCACGCCGCCGGATAATCCGCGCCAGCCCGCGTGCGCTGCCGCGACCCGAGTACCTGCGCGATTGGCAAACAGCACCGGCAGGCAATCGGCAATCATGATGGCGCACACCGTGCCGCCGGCATGCGCAACACTGGCATCGGCCTCGGGTACCTGAGGTGCGTTGATTACCTGCTCGGCATTCATTACGCGCGCACCGTGCACTTGCGCCAGCCATGCGGGCGTTTGCGGTAGCAGCGCTTCGACGATGGCGCGGTTTTGCGTGACGGATGCGGGATCATCACCTGCCTTGTAACCGAGATTAAGTGAATCGCGCGGCGCAGCGCTGACACCACCGCTGCGCGTGGTGATGAAGGCTTTGACATTGGCGGGCGCAGGCCACGCGGGGGTAATCCAGTCGTGCCTCATTCTGCGTTCTCAAGTGTTACAAGCAGCTCTTTTATATCAGCCGGAATCGGCGCGTTCCAACTGCGGCGACGGCCCGTGGCCGGGTGAGTGAGCGCGAGTTTTTGTGCGTGCAGCGCCTGCCGCGGGAACGCCGGTGTTTTACGGTTTGCGCCATAAACCGGATCGCCCACCAGCGGATGGCCCAGCGACATTAAATGCACTCTGATTTGGTGCGTGCGCCCTGTTTCAAGCTGGCAGCGCACCAGCGTTGCCTGCAAGTAATGTTCAATCGGCTCGTAATGCGTAATCGCCGCTTTGCCATTGGGTGCGACTGCCATGCGTGTGCGCTGGGTTTTGTGGCGACCAATGGGCGCATCTACCATGCCGGATTTTTGCAAAAAGCCATGCACCACGGCGACGTATTCGCGCGTAACGCTGTGATCCTGCAATTGCCGCACCAGCGCGGTTTGCGCAATGAGGGTTTTTGCCACTACCAGCAGGCCGCTGGTGTCCTTATCAAGCCGGTGAACGATGCCCGCGCGCGGAATCTGCGCCAGTGCGGGTGCGTGTTGCAGCAGCGCATTGAGCAAGGTGCCATCCCAATTGCCGCTGCCCGGATGCACCACTAGCCCGGCAGGTTTGTTGATCACGATAATGTGCGCATCTTCAAACACCACGTTAATCGGGATGTTTTCAGCACGAAAAGCGCTGGTTTGCGGATCGGCTTCAGCATTGAGCAGCACGGCTTCGCCTCCCCAGACTTTATCTTTGGGGGCAGGGGAGGCGCCGTTGAGCGTGATACGTCCGGCCTTGAGCCATGCCGTCAGGCGGCTGCGCGAATATTCGGGAAACATTTGCGCCAGCGCGTAGTCTGAGCGTTGACCGGCGAAATCGGCAGGCACTTTAGCATGCACCGGCGCCGTTACGTGGGCAGCCGTAGCAAGCGTGTTTACGTTATAATTTTCAATGACTTTTTTGGCGGTGTTCATATGATCCTGCGTATGCTTCGAGGTATTTTAACGGTATTTGTGACACTCTCACTGGGCTGGATGCTCGCCGCCTGCGGCGCGCTTGGTGACAAGAGCGACGAAACCAAAGGCTGGTCGGCGCAAAAGCTTTATGCCGAAGCGCGCGCGTCGCTTGATTCGCGTGCCTACGAAAAAGCGATTGGCTATTATCAAAAGCTCGAAGGCCGCTTTCCGTATGGCCGCTTTGCGCAGCAATCGCAGCTCGAACTCGCTTATGCCTATTACAAGGATAAAGACCCCGCCGGGGCGATTACTGCTGCTGAGCGCTTTATCAAGAACCATCCGAATCATCCGAATGTGGATTATCTGTATTACCTGAAGGGTGTGGCGAATTTCAATGATGATCTGGGATTAATGGGGTTTGTCAGCAATCAGGACATGAGCGAGCGCGATCCGAAAGCCGCGCGCGACGCATTTGATGCTTTCAAGGAGCTGGTCGCCAAATTCCCAGATAGCAAATACGCGCCTGATTCCATTGAGCGCATGAAATATCTGGTGAATGCACTCGCCGCGCACGAGGTGCATGTGGCGCGCTACTACATGACGCGCGGTGCGTATGTGGCAGCTGCCAACCGCGTGCAGTTTGCGCTGAAGACCTATCCGACAGCGCCCGCCAACGAAGAAGGGCTGCTGGTGCTGGTCAAAGCCTACGATGCACTGGGCATGAAAGATTTACGCGGTGACGCCGAGCGTGTGATGACCAAGAATTTTCCTGACAGTAAATATCTGCGGCCTGGTGGCGGAAAAAATGTGCCGTGGTGGCAAATCTGGAACTAGAAAAAACACAATAAAAACAAATGGTTAGGCGGCATCCTCATTTGCGTCATAACCGGCATCTTCTACGGCCAGTTTAAGCTTCGCCACATTCGTTAACGCAGCATCGTATTGCACACTGGCCTGTGATGGCGTCAGCGTTACTTGCGCATCCGACACGCCGGGCACGGCTTTCAATACCTTTGTTACGCTGCTCACGCAGCCCATGCATGTCATGCCGCCGATTTTGAGGGTTGTTGTTTCCATGTAGAACCTCCTTAAGATTGATTGGATTGAATGGGACGCCAGCGTTTAAGCAGCAGCGCATTGCTCACCACCGACACCGACGACAGCGCCATTGCCGCACCCGCGATCATCGGGTTCAACAAGCCAAAAGCTGCCAAGGGTATGCCCAGCGCGTTATAGAAAAAAGCAAAGAACAAGTTCTGCCGGATTTTAGTGAGTGTGGCGCGCGATAGACGAATGGCGTCTGCAACGCTCATCAGATCATTGCGCATCAGCGTAATGTCAGCGGCCTGAATCGCCACATCAGCGCCAGCGCCGATGGCAAAACTCACATCCGCTGCGGCCAACGCGGGTGCATCGTTTACGCCGTCACCCGCCATGCCGATAATTTGGCCTTCTTTCTGCGCGGTGGTGACGAAGGCCGCTTTATCCTGTGGCAGCAAGCTCGCCTGCCAGCGCGTGACACCCGCTTCTCGCGCAATCGCTTGTGCGGTGGCAGGGTTGTCGCCGGTAAGCATTACTGGCGTTACACCCAACGCCAGCAGTTCGCGGATGGCAGCTGGCGTGTCGGGCCGCAGCCGGTCAGCAATCGCGATAATGCCCAGCGCGCGGCCTGCGTGCGCCACAAAAATCACGGTTTTTGCGGCGTGCTGCAACGCTGTAATGTCGGCGTCTGGCAAGCTATAGCCGAGTTGCCGCGCAAACGCTGGCGAGCCCAGTGCAGCGACCGCGCCGCCGATGGTTGCCTGAATGCCCTTGCCGGAAATGGAGTGAAATGATGAGACACCCGCCAACGTGACAGCACGCTCCTGCGCATACGCCACCACCGCCTGCGCCAGCGGATGCTTCGAGCCTTGTTCCAGCGCTGCCGCAATCGCCAGCACTTGCGCTTCACTGGCCCCACCGACGGCAATCACATCTGTAACGCGCGGTTTTCCCTCGGTCAAAGTGCCGGTTTTATCCACCACCAGCGTGGTTAATTTGCCTGCTGTTTCCAGCGCAGCCGCGTTGCGAATCAGAATTCCGGCGCGAGCGCCCATGCCGCTGCCAACCATGATCGCCGTTGGCGTGGCCAGCCCCAGTGCGCATGGGCAGGCGATCACCAGCACTGCTACAGCGTTGATCATGGCCGTCGTAAAATCGCCGCCGATCAACCACCACCCCAGAAAAGTTGCCACCGCAATCGCGATAACCACCGGTACAAAAATGCCGGAAATCACATCGGCCAGACGCTGAATCGGCGCTTTGGAGCCTTGCGCGTCTTCCACCAGCCGCACAATCGCGGCCAGCGCAGTTTGCTCGCCCACGCCCGTGGCAACGCAACGCAACAGCCCTTGCTGATTCAGCGTGCCCGCGTAGACGCGCGCGCCGACACGCTTGGCCGAAGGCAGGCTTTCGCCAGTGAGTAATGATTCATCCACGCTGGAATCGCCGTCGAGCACCTCGCCGTCCACTGGCACGCTATCACCGGGGCGCACGATGAAAATATCTTTTTGCTGCAAGTCGGCAACATTGATTTCGACGCGGGCGCCGTTGCGTACCACCGTCGCGGTTTTAGGTTGGAGTTGCAGCAACGATTCAATTGCCGATGAGGCCTTGGCGCGCGCGCGCATTTCCAGCACTTTGCCCAGCAGCACCAGCGTAATCACCGTGGCACTGGCCTCGAAATACACATGCAGCGGCAGATGCAGCATCATCACCACTACGCTATAGAGGTAGGCCATCGACGTACCCAGCGCCACCAGCACATCCATATTCGCCGCACCGCCGCGCAGCGCATGCCACGCCCCCACGTAAAAGCGCTGGCCGATCCAGAATTGCACTGGCGTCGCCAACGCAAATTGCAGCCACAGCGGCAGTAAATTGTGCGCACCGAACAGCATGCCAACCATTTGCAGCATGAACGGCAACGTCAGTGCAGCAGCGATGACAAAACGCTTGAATTCGCTTTGATATGCCTCAGCGTGCTGGCGCTTTTCAGCGTCGCGCGTGCCTGCGTTTTTGAGGTGCGCGCCATAGCCCGCTTTTTCCACGGCCTTGATAATCGCATCGGGCTGCGTGCCCAGCGGAAAATCCACGCGCGCCGACTCTGCGGCAAAATTGACGTTCGCCTTGACACCGGGCAGCCGGTTCAACACTTTCTCAATGCGCGCGGCGCAGGCAGCGCATGTCATACCGGTTATGGCGAGATCCAGGCGCGGTGTGGCTGGGGTGGCGGCAGTGTCCATCTTCTCGGTATATGGGGACGATGGCCACAGGATAAAAGGCTGGTGTTAATTCCGTGCCATCGGTCAGATCAAGGCATTTTGCCGCCGCACGAATTATTGCGGGTTGATCTACCTCAGCGCCGATTCAAATTGTAGGCCTTGCCAGACTGAGGTGCAGAATAGCACTGAAAATAAAGCGCTTAAAAAACAATAGGTTATGTATTTTCTGCGCTGCTGACGGCTTCTGGTGTGGGACTACTTCCATGGTTCGCCCAAGTGTGTCACGCACCGACTCCGAACGGCCTTACTTCTTATCCTCTTTCTTCTCAGCGGGCGCTTCTTCTGCAGCTGCTGGCTCTTCATCCTTTTGCATGGTCAAGCCCAAACCGCCTGCCGATGCCGGCTCGCCGCGCTTGCTCTTCAGCTTGATGTTCAGGCGCAACTCGTTGGCCGAATCAGAATTACGAATGGCTTCCTCATAGGCGATGTGATTTTCGTCGTACAAATCAAACAATGCCCCGTCGAAAGTGCGCATGCCCAGCTCGCGCGATTTGGCCATCACGCCTTTGATATCGCCAAACTCGGCTTTGAAAATGCGCTCGGCAACAGTCGGCGTGTTGAGCATGATTTCGATGGCGGCTTTGCGGCCTTTGCCGTCCTGCGTGCGCACCAGACGTTGTGCGACGATGGCACGCAGGTTGGCGGATAAATCCATCAGCAGTTGATTGCGCCGTTCTTCAGGGAAGAAGTTGATGACGCGCTCAATCGTTTGATTGGCACTGTTGGCGTGCAACGTGCCCAGACACAAGTGGCCGGTTTCGGCGAACGCGATGGCGTGTTCCATCGTCTCGGCATCACGAATTTCGCCAATGAGAATCACGTCCGGCGCCTGGCGCAGGGTGTTTTTCAGCGCGTGATGCCAAGTGTGCGTATCAATGCCGACTTCACGATGTGTAATCAGCGATTGCTTCGAGGTATGCACAAATTCCACCGGGTCTTCAACGGTAATAATGTGGCCGGGCGAAGTGCTATTGCGAAAATCGATCATCGCCGCCAGCGAGGTGGATTTGCCCGACCCGGTGCCGCCAACCACAAGCACCAGCCCGCGCTTGTTCATGATGACTTCTTTGAGAATCGGCGGCAGGCCCATTTTGTCAAAATTGGGAATCTCGGCCGGAATGGTACGGATCACCATGCCGACAAAACGCTGCTGCACAAAAACATTCACGCGAAAGCGCGCCAGACCCGCAATCGACATGGCGAAATTGCATTCCATTTCTTTGGCGAACTCCGCGCGCTGCGTGTCATTCATCAGCGAATGCGCGAGGGTCTTAGTGATCTCGCCGGTGAGCTTTTGAGTGGCCATCGGCGTCATCGAGCCATGCGCCTTCATGCTCGGTGGAAAATCCGCCGAGATAAATAAGTCTGAGCCACTTTGTTGCACCATTGAGCCCAGCAGCTTGTGCATATAGGCGCGGGCTTGTTCTTCGTTCAATGCCATAACCGGATCCTTGCAGCGTCAGTGAAAATTAATTCAATTATAACAATAAGTTACATTGCGATAGGCTGCAACTGCTGAGAGCAAATGGGCGTTAGCCACCAGTGACCAGCTTTGTTTGGGTCACTCGCCGCCAGTGGGCACCCACGATGATGATGCCAATGCCGCCCATTTCGAGTATCCAGTTCATTTTCAGCCCGATAAATTCACTACCGAGGAACAAATCAACGCGGTGGAATGACGCCGCCCGAACCACGATAAACGCCAACAGGCTCACACTGCCTGCCGTCGCAACTATCGTTGCGGCATGCGCTTTACGTGCAAGAAACCCCAAAGCCATGATCGCAAAAGCCGCGCACGCGGCTACGCTATAAATAAAATAAACCTGTACCACAAATCTGGTTTCATACCAGCCCTGGCTCCGCGCGACGATACGCCCGATTTCCGTCATTGCACTCTGTAAATCCAGTTGTTTGTTGATGCCTAACGCAAGCAATCCCACTGTCACGATCCACCATATCCTGACTTCGCGCCGCTCCATCAAGTTGCGCTGCCGCGAGAGCAAGCGAAAACATTGCCATACACCTAGTATATCGATTCATTAATATACTTACTAATTGTCAGGTCAACGCCAGATCGAACTTCTTCCACCGGAAAACCACTGGGTTGAGGTTCATCTCGTGAACTCCCTGCAAGATGCGTTGCTTAAGTTCCTCGCGAGACTGAACGCGGAT
>CANKUB010000105.1 GCA_947486575.1 Betaproteobacteria bacterium
ACTTTTCGCTGTGCAGGCGTTTTTGCGATGCTTTCATCTGCGCGGTGAAGGTGTCGTTGTCGTTGGCGCGTACTTTGGTGGCGAGAAATACTTTGTCGCGCACTTTCATGGCAGCGAGCAGGTCGCCGACGACGGTTTCCGCTGTGCCGTATGACGGCGCAGTGTCAACCATGCGTGCGCCGCCGTCGAGCAGGGTGTTGATGACTTTGCTGCGCTCAGCACGTTTTTCGGTGTCTGCGCCAATATCGAAAATGATCGCAGTGCCAAGGCCGATCACCGGCAGCTTTTCGCCGCTGCGCGGAATGGCTCGTGCCAGCACCGGCGCTGGCGTTGCTTGCGCGTGTGCGCTACCGAAGGCAGCACTGGCTGCGACGCTGACACCGAAGGCCAGCACGTCGCGGCGGGTTTTGCTTGTGATTGTAGCGCTCATAAAATTTTAATAAAAACAAATGGTTACGTATTATTCTCAACGGGTGTTGCAGCGGACGCAGCGCGCTTTTCTTGCATGCGCCCCAGCGTTAGCGCCAACGCCAGCCACGCAGCGGTGACGGGAACAGTGGCGAGCGAAATTGCGCCCAGTTCCAGACCCGCGCCGCGCAAGGCGGTGAACAGCCAGCCGAATACCGCGTCACTGCCGCGAAACACCACGTTGTCGATTACGTTTTTGGCTTTGTATTTTTCTTCACGATCCACCACGGTGAACAACACTTCACGTGCGGGGTTGGATATCGCAAAGTTCGCTGCGCGTTGCACTGCTTGAAATGCAATGACGACCCACAGCATCGGCGTCGCCCATAGCGCGATGAAACCGATGGCGAATACCAGTGGCAGAAATGCGGTTGCAGGCCCGGCACCAAAGCGTTTGATCAGTTTGCCAGTGGCTAAGAACTGCACCACGATAGTGAGCAAACTCACGGCGAGATCAATACGCGCGAAAATAGCTGTGCGTTTGTTCGGGTCATCCGTCAGTGCAGAAACAATATTCGCCTGCTGAAAATACAAGAACGTGCCCGCCAGCGAGAGCAGAGCCACCCATGTGGCGATGCCGGCAAGATAGGGCGAGCGCGCGATCATCACGATGCCTGCGATCCAGCTTCCGCCAAGAGATGCATCGGGCTTTGCTGTTGCAGCGGACGCATTTTGCGCCTTGAATGCTGCCGCAGCAGATTCAAGCTGCATGGCGCAAAACACCGCGCATTCGAGCAACAACGCTGCAATGATTAACAGATTGGCGCGTCCGATGGGCACCGCCAGACTCGCCGCGATGATGGGCCCCAGCAGCGCACCCGCCGAGCCGCCTGCAGCGATAAAGCCGAACAAGCGCTTGCCCCGCTCCGAATCATACAAATCGGCCATGAACGACCAGAACACCGACACCGCAAACAAATTGAACACGCTGATCCACACGAAGAACACCTGCGCGGTGACACTCAGCGCGATGCCCTGGGTCAGCAAAACCCAGAAGATGATGATGTTCGCGGCAAAGAAGTGATACACCAGCGGAATGAAGCGTTGCCGTGGCAACCGCGCCACCAGCGCGCCATAAATCGGCACCACGGCAAGCATGACAAAAAACGTCGCGGTAAAAAGCCACGGCAGGTTTTTGACGCCGCTGGCCAGCCCCATTTCGTCACGCACCGGGCGCAGCACGTAATAGCCCGCAAGCAGGCAAAAGAAATACGCGAATGACCACAGCAGCGCACGCGTTTCGCCGGGTTTAACGGCCACCACTTTGGCGAGCAGCGGATGGACGGCTTCGTTGGCGGATGTATTCATGCGAAACAGCTTACCGCAAAGTGACGGTGGTGTGAGTGCGTCGGGGAGGTTACGCAGCGACCACGGTGGTGCGGTGCATCAGTCGTGGCAGTGTCTCCGGGTAATCGAAAGTCGCTTTGTGTTGCGTGGAGCAATCGTCCCACATCACCAGATCATGCTTGCGCCAGTTGTGCAGGTAAGTGAATTCGGGCTTCACGCATTGCGCGGTGAGTTCCTTGATCAGATCGCGGCTTTCATCTTCGGGGATGCCGAGGATGCGCGAGGTGTAGCCCTCGGTGACATACAGACACTTGCGGCCATTCACCGGATGCACGCGCACCAATGGGTGCGTGGCTTCGGGGTCGGCTTTGACGGCCTCGTTGTAGTCTTTTTTGATGCCGGATTCAACGGTTTGCTTCAAGCGGTGCATGATGCTTTGCACCGCCATCAGACCGTCGAGACGTTTTTTCATAGATTGGGGCAGGGCGTCGTACGCTGCCGAGGTACTGGCGAAGTTGGTGTCGCCGAGAACGCGGCCGTTCTGCTCGGGGACTTCGAGCGCGCGCAAGGCGGACACCGCATGCGGATTGGCGAGATAGGCGCCATCGGTGTGCCAGAAAATTCCTGCGTCGTAGCTGCCGATGTGCTCACCGTTTTTCTTGATATTGGAGATGACAAAAATCTCGGGGTGTTCGACATGCAGTTGCTTGGTGATCTTCAATTTGCGCAGCTCGCCAAAGCGCGCGCTGAAGCGGATGTGATCCTCGTCGGAGAGTTCGCGTCCGCGAAAGTAAAGTACCTCGTATTGGTAAAAGGCCGCGTGTATCTGCGCGAACGTGGCGTCATCCAGCGGTTGGGTTAGATCGGCGCCGATGATTTCGGCACCGAGGGCAGCGCCAGTGGGTTTAACTTGAATGGGCATGTGAAATTCCTTGTGTCATCAATTCTGCGTTGCGCTGCAAATGGGGTCTTTTGCCTGCATATAGCGGCAATGCGTATTGTGTGTCAATCGCGTTTCCAGCTTGCGGAATGACGCGCGCGGCGCGCTGATCTGCTACGATGATTATTCCGGCGGCACTCAGGACTGGCGGGCAGGGAGACAACATGAAACACGGTACGCGATGGTGGGCAATGGCAGCTTGTTGCATGCTGCTCGGCCACGACGCAATGGCGCAAACGCGCGCGGCACCAGCCGATGCCGCAAAATATCCGTCGCGGCTGGTGCGCCTGCAAGTAGGCTATTCCCCCGGCGGTGCGGTGGACGTATCCGCGCGGTTGATTGCACAGCGTTTGACTGAGGCATTCGGGCAATCGTTTATTGTCGAAAACCGCCCCGGTGCGGACGGTATTGTCGCCAGCGATTATGTCGCCAAGTCCCCGCCCGACGGCCATACGCTGGCGTACATCAGCGCGGGCCACACCATGAATCCAGCGTTGCACCCAAAATCGTTGCCTTACCATCCCGTGCGTGATTTTGCACCCGCATCAATGATAGCCACCGGCGCGCAAACGCTGGTGGTGAACCCCGCGCTGCCAGTGAAAAGCGTCAAGGAACTGGTGGCGCTGGCCAAGTCCAAACCGGGGCAGATTAATTTCGCGTCGTCCGGCACCGGCGGTCCCATGCACCTGTCGGGCGAGTTGCTGAAGCTTGCTGCGGGCATCGACATTATTCATGTGCCCTACAAGGGTGGTGGGCCGGCGTTGAACGATGTCATTGGCGGACAGGTCGAAATGACCTTCATCGGTGCGCCCGCCAGCATGCCGCACATCCGCTCAGGTCGCTTGCGCATACTGGCGGTTTCGACCGCCAAGCGCGTGGCCGCGCTGCCCGAAGTGCCCACCGTGGCGGAATCGGGCTATCCCGGCTATGACGTCGGTGCGCTGTATGCGGTGCTCGCGCCTGCGGGCACGCCCGCAGCGATCGTAGGGCGGCTGAGCACTGAATTGGCGAAGATCGTTGCCGTACGCGACATTCGAGAGCGCCTCACCGGGCTGGGTCTTGAAACGGTGGGCGGCACGCCGGAACAGCTTACCGCTTTCATGACAGCCGACGTGGATAAATGGATCAAGCTGGTGCAGAAAATTGGCTTGAAGACGGATTGAAGCGCTACTCAGATTCCACCATCTGCCCGTCTATGTAATACCAGCGCCCATCCTGCCGCACAAAGCGGCTGGTCTCATGCAGGCGTTGCGCGCGACCATTGACACGGCAGCGTGCAATAAATTCTACGATGCCGGCTTCGCCCGAAAATTCGGTGTGACGAATTTCTAGGTCTATCCATTTCATTGGCGGCAACTCCAGTTCGCCGGGCGCGGTGGAGGGATGCCACGTGGCGAGCAGGTAATGGATCAGGCCTATTGCGTACGCACTGTAGCGCGAGCGCATTAGCGCTTCGGGAGTGGGCGCGTGAATGTTTTTGTCCAGGCCCGCGTGCCACGGCCCGCAGCAGGCGGCGTAGGGTTGGCTGCTGTGACAGGGGCAGGGGGCATGGGCTTTTAGGGATGGCAAGTTAGTTATTAGATAATTCAATAAAAACAAATAGTTATAAGATATTTGTAGCGTGCGGGTGGACACGCCGCCGCATCGTTCGCTTGTGATGCGGTTCGTTACGCTCGCCGCCACCCTGCTTTTTGTGGACGCGCACCCGCTTCGCTTAAAATAGTGGTCTTGATTTCATAGCAACAAGTCTACCGCGTCTGACTGAGCGGTTTCATCTTTCTGAAGGAGCAATATATATGGCAAATGATCACAAACTCGGTCAAGGCGCGACGATGCAAGTCGCCCGTTGGGTGGCGGGGCTGACTCACAAGGATTTGCCGACGCGCACCAAAGATGTGGTGCGGCTGGCGATTCTGGATACGGTGGGGTGTGGCGTTTATGGTTATCAGACGCCGTGGACGCAGGCGTTGCTGAAGTGGGCGCAGGCGGGTGGCGCGACAGGTGGCAAAGCCAAGGCTCGCGTGTGGAATGAAGCGCAGCCCACCTTGCGTGCCGCTGATGCGGCCATGGTCAACGGTACGTCGTCGCACGCATTTGAATTGGATGATTACCACAATGCCAAGCTGCATCCCGGCGCGGTGGTGATACCGGCGGCGCTGGCGCTGGCGGAAGAGCATAACGTTTCTGGCGAACGGCTGGTGACGGCGATTGCCGCCGGCTATGAGGTCATGATCCGCTCAAGTCTGGCACTGGAGCCATCTGCCGCGCGATTACGCGGGTGGCATTTGACGGGCGCTTGCGGGCCGTTCGGTGCGGCGGCAGCGTGCGCGGTGTTGCTGGGACTGGATGCCGAACGTACGGCGTGGGCATTGGGGCTGGCGGGCACGCAGGGCGCGGGACTGTGGGCGTTTAATGCGGATGGCGCGATGAGCAAGCGGTTGCACGCGGGCAAGGCCGCGCACTCGGGAGTGCTGGCAGCGGAACTCGCGGCATCGGGCTTCACCGGGCCGACGCAGATTTACGAAACGAGCGATGGCGGCTTTCTAAAGGCGTTTTCAGATAAGTCGAGCGTTGCGCCGCTCACGCATGAACTGGGGAAGGTGTATCACCTGGATGCGGTATCGATCAAACCGTATTCGTGCTGCGGCAGTACGCACGCGTATATCGACGCGGCGTTACAGTTACGCAGCCGTTTGGGTAATGCGTGGGATTCAGCACGGCCGGTGCAGGTGGGCATGAGCAAAGTGGTGGATGTGCAGTGCGGCTTTGACTATGTGCCGAGCAGTGCGCTGAATGCACAAATGAGTCTGCGTTATTGTCTGGCAGCCGCATTGACCGATGGCCAGGTGCTGCCCGAGCAATTCAGCGAAGCAAAAATGCACGATCCAGCGCTGGGTAAACTTGCGGCGCAACTTGAGTTGGTGGATGACCCGGCACTCGACAAGCTCTACCCGGTGCATTTCGCTGGTTGGGTGGCGGCGAAGGTGAAAGACGAGAGTAACGACTGGATGCGCGTGGATATTCTCGATCCGACCGGTTCGCTGGCGGCGCCGATGGACGCTGCCGCTATCAGCCGCAAATTCGCGGGCAACAATCCGCAGCTGGCGGTGGATCGCATTGCTGCTGTGGCGCTGGATATCGAACGCTATTCGGCGCGCGAGCTGATTGATTTACTGGTGCCCCTGGTTGGCGCGCGCGCGGCTGCGTGACATCGCAATGAACAGCGCGCATCGAAGCGGGCCGATTTACATTGCCCGATAGTTATCGTATTGTAAGCTATTGTTTTATAAGGAAAAATAATGCATTTGCATCGGCAGATAAGATGCGCGACTATCGTTCTATGGGGGGCGAGTGCGCTGTGCCATAACGCGCGGGCACAAGTGCTGTACCCGTCCAAGCCGATCCGACTGCTGGTGCCGTTTGCGCCCGGTGGCGGCACGGATATCGTCGCGCGCCTGCTGGCGCAAAAGCTGAACGAGGCGTTCCGGCAACCGGTGATTGTCGATAACCGTGCAGGGGGCGGCGGTACGTTTGGCGCAGAGACGACCGTGCGCGCTGCGCCGGATGGCTACACTACGGTGATGATGTCGGGCAGTTACGCTACCAATGCAGCAACGCATAAGCTGCCCTACGATCCGGTGAACGACATCTTGCCGATGGGCTTGATCGGCGACAACGCATTCGTGGTGGCGCTGCATCCGGGTGTCAGCGCGCAGAACATGAAGGAATTGCTGGCGCTGGCGAAGGCCAAACCGGGCGCGCTGAACTATGGTTCATCCGGCATAGGTGGTATTGCGCACCTGGCCGGTGAGTTATTCGACATGATGGCGGCCACCAAAATGACGCATGTGCCGTACAAAGGCACGGGCCCTGCGCTGAATGATTTGCTGGGCGGGCAGATTCAACTGATTTTTGGCAGCGCGCCATCGACCATACCGCTGGTGCGCAGCAACCGCTTGCGTGCGGTTGCGGTGACCACCAGCAAACGCTCGTTTGCGTTGCCAGAAGTGCCGACCGTTGCCGAGGCGGGCGTGCCGGGCTACGAAGTGGCATTGTGGTACGGTGTGTTTGGCCCAAAAGGCCTGCCGAAAAATATCGTCGAGCGCTGGAACAGCGAAATGCGCAAAGCCACCAAGCAGCCCGATATGAAAGAGCGGCTGATCGCAGAGGGTTTTGATATTGCCGACAGTCCGCCGGAAGTGTTTCAGGCGGTGGTTAAACGCGATGTCCTCAAGTGGATCAAGGTCGTGAAGGATGCCAGGATTCAGGTGAGCGGTTAGCCCTTTGTTGAATGCAGTTCACAGGGTTCAATCGGCTTTTGCGTTGGTCGCCTTGATCAGCTTGCCCCATTTCACGATTTCAGCTTCGACGTAGGCGCCGAGTTCGCGCGGCGACATGGGCATGGCGTCTGCACCCAGGCTCAGCATACGTTCTTTTACATCCGGCAGCTTCAGCAATGTCAAAACTTCGCTGTTGAGTTTATTGACGATGGCAGCCGGTGTGCGCGCCGGCGCAAAAAGCGCAAACCACGATGTCGCTTCATAGCCCGCAACGCCCGCTTCGGCGATGGTGGGCAGCTCCGGTGCGGTGGCAGAGCGCTTGCTGCTGGTAACTGCGAGCGCGCGCAGCTTGCCGCTGCGTACATGCGGCATGGCGGAGGCCATGTTGCCGAACATCAGATTGAGTTGGCCGCCCAGCAAATCAGTGAGTGCGGGGGCGCTGCCCTTGTAAGGTACGTGAATCAGGTTGGTGCCGGTCATCGCGTTGAACAACACCGTGGACAAATGCGTGGCACTGCCGTTACCTGCTGAACCGTAGACCAGTTTGCCGGGGCGCTCCTTGGCGTAGGCGATGAACTCCTTGACCGATTGCGAAGGGATCGAGGGATGCAGCACCAGGACGCCAGGTACCACACCGACCATGGCGACCGATGCAAAATCACGCACGGTGTCGTACGGCATTTTAGGATAGAGGCTGGGATTGGTGACGTGCGAGGTAAAGCAGATCAGCAGGGTGTGGCCATCCGGATCGGCGCGCGCCACGATCTCGCTGGCGATCATGCCGCTGGCGCCGCCGCGATTGTCGATGATGAATTGGCTGCGTAAGGTGTCCGTCAGTTTGTGCGCGACCATGCGGCCCAGTAAATCGGTGCCACCGCCGGGCGGAGCGGGCACCAGCAGGCGCACCGGGCGCGTGGGGTAGCTTTGTGCTTGAGTGACTGTAGGCAACAGCGCTAAAAGTGCAGCCACAATCCGGTGACGAATTAACATGCTTTTGCCCTCCATTTCAGGCTCATTTTTGTCCTTACTTTTGTGCTTACTTTTGTGCATTCTAACCGTCGCAAGGGCAGCGCACAGCGTTACAATTGGCATTTTGCAGCTACACGGAATTCACCATGTCGATGATGTTGCTGGATCAGGAAACCAAAGACGCGCTTCAGCAGTTATACAGCGAAACCATGGAGGCGATGGAACTCGCCAAGAAAAGTCCGGATCTGGACGATCTTGCGGCCACGTTTGCGGTGGCGCTGTTGAAGCTGGGGCTTGCCACGGGCTTTGTCGAACAAAAATATCCGGGCTTTGCCAAAGACGTTGAAGAAAAACGCCAACGCGTCATTACAGCGCTGACGCAGGCGCAGGCAGCAAAGCACTAGACGATCATGCAGCGCACGCAGCCCGTTTATCTCGACAATGCCGCCACCACGCCGGTTGATCCGCGCGTGCTGGAAGCGATGTTGCCGTATCTCAAGGGCGACTTCGGCAACCCCGCCAGTGGCGCGCATGTGTACGGGCAAACAGCGGCGCGCGCGGTGGAGCAGGCGCGCGAACAAGTTGCAGCGTTGCTCAATGCTGACAAAACAGAAATCGCCTGGACATCTGGCGCTACAGAATCGAATAATCTGGCGATCAAGGGTGCTGCGTTTGCTCATGGCAAACGCAAAAAACATCTGGTCACTGTGGCGACAGAACACAAGGCTGTGCTCGACACCATGCACTGGCTGGAGACGCAGGGCTTTGCCGTTACGGTGATTGAACCTGAGTCTAACGGTTTGATTTTATTGAGTAAATTTGCAGCAGCCCTGCGCAACGACACAGTGCTAGCCTCGGTCATGCTGGTCAACAACGAAATTGGCGTAATACAAGACATTGCGGCGCTCGGTCACATCTGCCGCCAGCGCGGCGTGTTATTGCATGTCGATGCAGCGCAGGCTACAGGCAAGCTGCCGATTGATGTGGCCAGTTTGCCGGTGGATTTAATGTCGCTCACCGCCCACAAAACGTATGGACCCAAAGGCATTGGCGCGTTGTATGTGCGGCGCAATGTGGCTGTGGAATGCCAGATGCACGGTGGCGGGCACGAACGCGGTCTGCGCTCCGGCACGCTGCCCACGCACCAGATCGTCGGCATGGGCGAATGCTTTCGTTTGGCGCAGACAGCATTGGCAACTGAAGTGCCGCGCATACGCGCGCAACGCGACCGGCTGTGGGCTGCGCTGCGTGATATCGATGGCGTGCAGTTAAACGGCGATTTTGCTGCGCGCGTCGCACACAATCTCAATATCAGCGTCCGTCGCTGCGATTTACCGTTAAGTGTGGTGACGGATATTTCGATATCCTCGGCGTCGGCCTGTATTGCCGGGCAAGCGTCGCATGTGATCGCGGCGCTGGGTGGAGAACTATCCGCCACTGTGATGCGCGTCACGCTTGGCCGTTTTAACACGGACGCAGAAATCGATTTCGCGGCACAATATCTGCGTGGCAAAATCACAGCCTGCCGCGCGCAAAGCAACGCAATGCAACGCGAAAGCCGCGTGATTCACCCAGTAACGTAAACTCCGGCGGACCCGCTATGGAAGATTTAGATCTGAATTTTGTAGAAACCAAGGAAACCAAGGAAGCCGACAAACTGGTTTACGAGGTTGAGGTTGCGCGCGCGTTTTTTCTGACTAACGGCAAGCCCGCTATGCTCAAGAAAGATGGTGTTTTGTTCACTGAGCAGGCGGCTGGTGACCGTATGTATTTTGTGATTCAAGGCGAGATTGCGCTGTCGATGAACGGCAAATCGCTGGATGTGGCGCGCGCCGGGGAAATTCTCGGTGAAATGTCGGTGATTACGGGCGCACCGCGGACTGCAACCGCCCTTGCCAAGACCGATTGCATGTTGATCTCGCTGGAGCCTGCGCAGTTTCAGGACGCTTTGTCGCGTCAACCAGAGTTCGCGCTGATGCTGATGCACATGATGCTCTCGCGCTTGCGCTTGACACTATCGATATTGCGCATGCGGGGCGGATTAGCCAGCGCCGCTGCAGCAATGTCCGGCTGCGTGCTGAATGGCAAATTGTTGAGCAATATTGCCGATGCACTGGGCTCCAGCGCGATTACGCTGTTTCCCAAAGGCAGAAATATCATCATGGAAGGTGCAAGCGGCATATCGATGTACGCCATTTTGCAGGGTGCGGTGGCCATTTCAATTCAAGGTAAGGTCATCGAAACGGCAGGTCTCGGTGGCGTGTTTGGTGAAATGGCGCTGGTGGATGCCGGGCCGCGCGCGGCCTCCGTGGCGGCCACCAGTGACTGCAAATTGCTTACGATTAACCGTGAGTCGTTCATGAAACTGGTCAAGAGCAACCCGCTGTTTGGCATTGAATTGCTCAAAGGTTTTGCCGAGCGGTTGCGCTATCTCAATATGATGCGCACGCAGCGAAAATAGTGCGGCAGCGTGACATTTTCATCGTTCGGCAATGTGACAGACGTATATTGCTGATGTGTATGCTCTGATGCCCAATAACACTTGCATGAAGCTGTCGGTAGCGGCGCTTGCCACGAGTATGGCGCTGACGGCACCCTTGTCCTACGCCGCCCGGCCGATGATTACGGATGACGCGCGCACGGTGGATGCCAAGGCCTGTCAGGTTGAGTCGTGGGTGCGCACCAATCACGGCAGCCGGGAATACTGGGCGTTGCCCGCCTGCAATTTCACCGGCAATCTGGAGCTGACGTTCGGCGGCGCACGCACCGCCGACGCTACCGGAACGCACACCAGCGATGTGGTGCTGCAGGGCAAAACCCTGTTTAAAACACTGGAACCGGGCGGGTGGAGCGTGGGGCTGGCTGGCGGCGCGATTCGCCATCCCGGCAATGCGGGCAACGGCAAGCGCGTCGGCGAACTGTATTCCTATGTGCCTGCGAGTTTTGCCTACTTCAACGACAAAATGATTTTGCACACCAACGTCGGCGTTCTGCACAACACCGTGACATCGTCCACGCGCGGCACCTGGGGCGTCGGTACCGAAACGGCGTTAAGTGCGCGTACCTGGCTCATTGCAGAAGCTTTCCAGCAAAAGGAAGGCCGCCCGTTTTTTCAGGCGGGCGTGCGCCACTGGATCGTACCCAACCATGTGCAGATCGATGCTACCTTCGGCAACCGTTTTGGTTCACAAACGGACGAGCGCTGGTTTTCGATAGGACTGCGGTTGCTGTCACCGGCGTTTTTGCCGTAGCGCGGGCTGGTTGATGCGGGTCGCTGGGTTCACCAGCGACCTATGTTCCGTGCGCGTTTTCCGCTTTGGCGAGCAACGCCCGCACCAGTTCAATTCCCTCACGCGCCACCACATCCGGCGCGCGATTCCACTGCGCCGGATTTGGCGCTTCGTAACTCATGTAGCCCTGGTAGCCCAGTGCCATCAGGGTTTTAAAAATCTCCACAAACGGTGCTGCACCTTTGCCCGGTGGCAGCCGGTCCACGGGCATGCGTGAATCCGACGGCGGTCCGGGCGGCGCATCGCTGAATTGAAAGGTGATGATTTTATCCACCGGCACATCTTTGAAGCTTGTGCCGTTGCCACCGCTGCAATGCAAATGGTAGGTGTCGAGCAGGATGCCGCAGTTTTTCATGTTCACTGCGTTGACCAGTTCCATGCCATCTTCAAGCGTGCGGATCACCGGATGGCGTGAGTTGAATTCCACGGCGAGTTTGATGCCGTACTCGGCGGTAATATCCGCGCAGGTTTTGAGATTTTGCTTAGCCAGCGCCATGCCACCTGCCACGTTTTGCCCTGGCGCCATCATGATCACATCGCACCCCAGCGCCACGGCTTTTTCGCTGACGTAGCGCAACGACCCCTGCAGTCGCCTTAGCTCGTCACCGGTGGCGAACAACGCGCCACTCTCAGTGCCGATCACTGCGACTTTGATGTTGGCATCGCGCACCAGTTGCACCATCGCATCTTCGCTCATGCCAGCTTTTTGCCCGCGCATGAAATCGATGTGACGTAGTTCCACACCGTTGTAACCGGCCTCGCGCGCGATACGCAAGGCATCGGCCAGCGGCGTGGTGTCTAACGTCCAGGTGTGTAGGGCAATGTGATGGTGCAGCATATTCATGCGCGCTCCTTGGGGGGGTATTTGTAACTATTTATTTTAATTGATATTTTTGCGCATACGCATACATTGTTATCACTGGCGTCGTGTACTATTGAGTCGGCGCAAATTTCTGCACGCGTTTCCCCGTGCGCACTTCTGCCGTGTAGAGATTGGCGCGTGAATCCACGGCCAGATTGTGCAAACCATAAAACTCGCCCGCCATACGCCCGAGCCGCCCGAATGATGCAACGCGTTCGCCCGTGTCACGGCGCACAATATAAATCTCCCCATCCGTTCCGTTGCCCACAAACAAATAGGTTTGCAATGGATCAGGCGAAAGAATCATGTCATGCACAGTGCCATTGATCATGGTCTTGGGCTCGATAACGAACTGGCGCACGAATTTGCCGGATTTCTCGAATACCTGAATGCGATTGTTGGTGCGGTCGCAGACATAAAGCAGGTTGTCTTTGCCGAGGCGCACGCAATGCACAGGGTTGGCGAACTGCGGTGAATCGGGATTGAACTGGCGCATCTTGGTGTCGTCGGGCTTGTTGCCGTAGGCGCCCCAGTGGCGCTTGTATTTGCCTGTGCTGGCGTCGAACACAATCACGCGTTTGTTGCCGTAGCCGTCGGCGACGTAGAGTTCATTGGCCACCGGATCGAGTTCCATTGCGGCAGGGCGACCGAGTTGGTTGGTGCTGTTGCTGCCTTCGGATTTACCGGGCTTGCCGATCTGTAGCAGGAACTTGCCGTTGTTGGTGAACTTGAGTATGTGATGATCTTTCGCGTCGTTGCCGCCAATCCATACATCGCCTTTCGGGTCAACGTAGATGCCGTGTTCGTTGGTGGGCCAGTCATAGTTCTCGCCGATGCCGCCCCACGCTTGCACGACATTGCCTGCCTGATCGAACTCGATCACGGGTGGTGCGGGGCGGCAGCATTTGGCTCTGGGTGGATTATCCGCGGCCCCCGTTTCTAGATTTTCAATGGTGCGAGGCCGGTGAATAATCCACACGTGATCGTTGCTATCGGCGTGCAAGCCTGCCACCTGACCCAGCGCCCATTGATGGGGTAGTGGTTGGGGCCAGAAAGGATCAACCTTGTAGCTGGGTGGTGCACTGGTTGTCGGCGAACCGCTGGTGTTGCGGGTTGAGGTGCAACTGCCCATTGCAAATGCGAGTGTCACAATGACGGTCGCGATGACGATTTTCATTTTTCCAACCCTTTAGGCATAGTCATAGTACTTGGTCTTGACTGCTTTGCCGTCTGCCACTGCGTCAGCTTGCCGCGTGCATTGTTGGAATTACGATCCATCGCATGATCGTGGCCTGGCAACTTTGCGGTGAGTTCAATCACATAGCCATTCGGATCACGAAAATAAATCGATTGTAAGAAGCCGTGATCGACGATGCCTCGCGTGTCGATGCCTGATGCCTTACCTTTGTCGAACATTGTTTGCAGCGTGGCTTCATCGACCTCGAGCGCAATGTGCAGATCGAAGTCATGCTGCTGCTTGAATTCAAACGGCTGATCCGGCGCTTCGAAGAACGCCAAATACGAGCCGTCGCCCATCTGATAAAAGCTGTGCAGCACGCTGGCATTGCGGCCCGTCCGGGTTTGCTTGATTTCGAACGCTTCAGCTAACGGCAGACCCAGAAAATCTTCATAGAACTGGCGTGTCTCTTCGGAGTCACGGCAGCGATAGGCATTGTGATGCAATCCACGGATGTTGCTCATGCTGCGCTCCTTGGAGATCAAAAGATCAATAAAAAAGTATTTAAAAACAAATGCTTACGTTTTTTACTCAAAGGGTAATACAACAGCCGCACCAGCCTGCATGTGATTGTAAGCCACGGGTTATGCGCTGAATAGCGGTGCGGTGTTTATGGTGCATACCAGATTGCGGCGTATCGTGCACGCGCATGCAAGGCGCTGCTGCGCAGCGCGGCACCGATGGTAAGATTCGTTCTCACCCAGTTCCCAATCTTTTCAATCGCACAACCGTAATCCGGGGATTCAATGAAGACAGCAACCGCACGCCAGCGTGGCGTAGAGCACGATATTGTTCAAATTCCGGTCGCGGGAGATACCGCGCCCTATTACGAACCGCAGAGCAACGAAATTGCCGTGTTCGAGGCCGCCTACAAGCGCCGCCTGCCGGTAATGCTGAAAGGCCCCACCGGCTGCGGCAAAACGCGTTTTCTGGAACACATGGCGTTTGTGTTGAATCGTCCGCTGGTGACGGTATCGTGCCACGAAGATCTGACCAGTTCCGATCTCGTGGGCCGCTTCCTGCTGGAAGGCGCTGAAACGGTGTGGCAGGACGGTCCGCTCACGCGCGCGGTAAAAGCCGGCGCGATTTGTTACCTCGATGAAATTGTCGAGGCGCGCACCGATTCCACCGTGGTGATTCACTCGCTCACCGACCACCGCCGCAAACTCACCATCGAGAAAAAGGGCCAGGAGATCGACGCACACGAAGATTTCATGCTGGTGATTTCATACAATCCCGGCTATCAAACCGTGCTGAAGGATCTGAAGCCCTCGACCAAGCAGCGCTTCATTGGCATTAATTTTGATTTTCCGACCGAAGAAATCGAACGCAAGATTCTGCTGAGTGAAGTGCCGGGCCTGTCAAACGAAAATGCGCAGCAACTGGTGGCGGCAGGTCGCAAAGCGCGGCTGCTGAAAGATCACGGTCTTGAAGAAGCGACCTCCACGCGCGCGCTGGTGTATGCGGCCTCGATGATGGGTGCGGGTCTGGATGCGGTGGCGTCGTGCCAGGTGGCCATGGTGAATCCGATTACCGATGACCCGGAACTCGCCGAAGCGTTGATGGAGATTGTTAACGCACACTTTGCAGTATAGGCCGCCTTGCCTGTGTCTTCTCCCGCCATACGCACACTGCTAGACGCTATTCGCGAAGCCAACGCTGATCTGCTGTTTGAAATCGAGGCGGTACTGCCGGTCATTCGCCCGCACGGCGAAGCGGTAACGCTCGATTGGCTTAACGCCTGTCGCACGTTGTCTGATTTTGATCGCGAGGCGGGCAAGGCTTTCGCACAGGGCAGTCGCGAAGCCGAAAAAGTATCCGAAGTGGTGTTGCCGTGGACGCGGCAGGCGCTGCAAATCATGCGCTGGCGTCATTCGTCGCCGGCCATTGAAGGCTTTATGAAAAACCTGCCACGTGCGTTCGGGTCACTGGGCCACGCCGGTGAGGAACGCTGGGCGGGCATCGGTCTGTCGTGGTGTGCGCGTTCGATTGATTGTGGCTGCGCTTACTTTACGACGCCTGTGCTTGAACTATCGGGTCGTGGTGGTGGCATTGCCGCGATTGAGCAACTGAACACACCCGCCGAAGAATTATACGAATCGCGCAAGTTACAACTGGCGACGTTTTTGCCAGGGGCCATACGCGTGCGCAATCTGCTGGGTGCACAAGCGGTGCTGCCGTGGGCCATGCGCGGCGCCGACATTATGCAATCGGGGCGCACGCGCGGCGAAGCCTATTTCCGTCTGGAGTCGGAGGAAAGCCTCGCGTTGCTGCTGGAAAATATGCAGGGCTACAAGCTGGCGGATCGCAATCGCCTGCTCGGCATCCTGCTCGAAGTGTGGTTCGGTGAAGGCATGGAGCTGAAAGAAAGCACCTGGTCGCCGGAGAAGGGCCGCCCGTTCATGGAGATGGACGGCGAGAGCATGTATTTCCCGGCAGTGATGGGCAATCGCGAAGAAGCCATTCTTTCGGTACTGCACGCGGCGGGGCACATGCGTCACGGCACGTTTGATCGCGCTGCGATGAAGCAGATGTTTGCCGATGCCAAAATCGAATTCCCCAAAGAAGATGCGGTATCGTGGGCGCCGATTTTCATGCGCTTCGGCGAAGATGCGATGCGCTTCCAGTTGATCTTCGATATGTGTGAAGACCTGCGCATTGAATCGCATCTGCAAAAACAGATTCCGAATTACTTTCAACGCCTGATCACTAATGCGCGCGCGGCGCGTGCGCGGCATCCTGAAACGGCGGCGTATTACGAATTAGCCATTGCCACGGCTGAAGACGCGTTGCGCGCGGCGCGCGGTCAGCCGGTGAACGATGCACGCTTTGCGCCGTTATTTGAAAGCAGCGCAACCCTGGCCGACGCGCATCGCATCGCTGGGTCGATTTTTGCGGAGAATACACTGCCACGCGTTACGGACGCCGAAGCCTTTGCGGCGGCGTTTCTGCCCGGGCGTGGGCCGAACTCGTCACGCGTAGCGCATCCGCAGGATAACCCTGACGAAAATCAGCAAAGCCAGCCAGGGGCGCAGGAAGAGAATCAGCCCGACGAACAAGGCGAGGACGAAAACGAATCGCCGCAGGAATCCGAATCCGGCGATCAGCAGGACGGTGGTGAGAAGCAGGAAAGCGCGGGCTACGGTGACACCAGCGGCGCGGCCAAGCGCGCAG
>CANKUB010000106.1 GCA_947486575.1 Betaproteobacteria bacterium
AAGGGGGGGGGGGCGGGGTGGGTGGGGGTCGGACTGGCAGGGATGCCAGTTCCTTGCATTGATCGCGCTACGGCGGCGGCACAGGGGCTGTGGTGGGCTGTTTGTGATTCCCTTCACACTTCACAAACATCGGCGGCACCCGGCGTCTGTAGCACACCCCTCTCCAAGCAGACCTCACAGGGCAGACGACGTATGTATTGACCTGAAATGCCTACACAGTGCCTACACGAACTCACAAATTAAAAATGACCTACACAAATTGTCATGTAAGTCATTGATTGCATTGGTGCCGGTAGTCTGGATTGAACAGACGACCTATCGCTTACAAGGCGATTGCTCTACCACTGAGCTATACCGGCGTCGGCGCGCATTATACCTGCCCGCGCGCAGCAAATGGCACAGCGTAAGCTCGCGATAGACGCCTACTATAATGTCGGCCTCGGTCATTTTTATTCATTCGGTTATTCGGGGGGAGTATGAGCGGCAAACAACCCGTAGGTGTCATAGGCATCGGGCTCATGGGCATGGCGTGTGCCAGGCGCATGCGTGCAGCGGGCCTGGAACTGCTGGGCTACGACGTGGACGCCAAAAAGCTCGACGCCTTCGTCGGGTTCGGCGGCAAGGCGGCTGAGTCCGTTGCGCAGATCGCGCGTGATTGCCACAAGGTTGTGCTGGCGGTGTTCAACACCGACCAGGTTGAAACAACCGTTGACGCGCTGGTAGCTGCCTTGCCCGCAGGGAAAACGCCGCTCATCGCGTTATGCGTAAGCACCTGCGACCCGGATAAAATTTCCGCATTGTTCGCGCGCACGCCAGCAGACAAAGTACGTTACGTTGAAGCGCCGGTTTCCGGCACCAGCGGGCAAACCGAACAGGGCGATGCGCTGGGCTTAATCGGCGGCGACCCGGCAGCCGCCGCAGAATGCAAAGACGTTTTAGATGCGATATGCCCGCGCCGCCACCATTTAGGCGCAGCAGGCAACGGCGGACGCGCCAAGTTGGCGATCAACCTGATTTTAGGCGTGAACCGCGCCGCGTTAGCCGAGGGCTTGGTATTCGCGCAAAGACTCGGCCTAGACCCCGGCGCGTTTTTGAAAGTGGCGCGTGAATCGGCTGCGCAATCGCAAGTGATGGACATCAAAGGCCCAAAAATGGTCAGCGGCGACTACACCCCGCACGGTTTCATCACCCAGACGCGCAAGGATTTTTTATTGATGCTGGAACAGGCAAAAGAACGCGGACAGGGATTGCCGCTGGCGGAAACTTACGTCAGCATCGTTAACGGCTGCGTGGCGGCGGGGGAAGGCGAATTCGATAATTCAGCGGTGATTGAGGAGATTCGCCGCAGAAAGCCCCCTAATCCGTAGGTCGAAATGCATAGCGGTTTCGACGAACAACGGTGGCCTGGCAAAGAGCTTGTCGGAACCGCTGCGTGTTCCGATCTACTTAATCGCCTGCGGATTAATGGGTGACCCCACCGCCCGGGTAATCGGCAACGGTGGCCCGCAGAAAAAGAATTCGTACACTTTGTCCGCCGCGCAATCGTCGGCTAGATCCTTAAGATAAAAAATCTCGCCCATGGTGATGCCAATCATCGGGATCACTACCCAGTGCCACGGCTGTGAGGCATCATCGGTTTCGTTCGGCCGCACTTCGCAGCCCCAGGTATCGGTGCAGATCGCGGCGATTTCTTTCCGGTGTATCCACTCTGCCGTCTCGAACGCGAGGCCCGGCGCGTCGCCACCCGCATAGCCGCCCCACTCCTCGGCTTTCAGGCGCTGTTCCATTTGCCCGGTGCGCACAATCACAAAATCGCCGCGCTCGATTTCAACACCTTGCGCGTTGGCGCAGGCGTCGAGATCATCATTGGTTATGGCTTCGCCGTCAGCCAAAAACTCTTTTCCCAAGTGTCGCGCTACATCCAGCAGCACGCCACGCCCTGCCATTTTGTCGCGCGTTTTGTGGATGCCGTTTTTCTGTGCGCCGTTGGTATCGACGAGTTTGGCGTCGTAACCGTTCCACATTTTATCGTCGTAGAAAATATGGCCCAGCGCATCCCATTGCGTGCCGCATTGCAGCGGCAGCGATACCATATCGTCGGCGTAGCGCAAACCGCCCTTATCCTGATTGCCGGCCACCGCGTCGGTGCCGGTAGCCAGCATGGTGTGGATCGGGTTAAAGCGGTTGCCCCACAGGCCTTTTTGCGGACCGGTGCGGTCAAAGTTCAGCCCCAGCGAAAACACTTTGCCTTTGCGCACCAGACGCGCGGCATCGATGATATTTTGCGGCGTTACAAAATTCAGTGTGCCGACCTGATCGTCCACGCCCCAGCGGCCCCAGTTTTTGAGCTTTTCAGCCGTGGCGCGCAGATGCGCGATGGTGAATTTTTTGGCGTCGTAGCGGCGGGTCATTGGGGCTTTCCTTTTAATCTGCAATTAACTAAAAACTCTCCTTGTCATTCGCGCGCAGGCGGGAATGACAGTGTAGTTAGTGCGCCTTATTCAAAAATAATGGCGTCACACACAGTGACGCCATTCTACAATCAACCACTGAATTTACGCCGTCGGTTTTTGCATGTAGCCGTAGCGCAGGTTGGTACGGCCTTCACCAAATTGGTCGTAAGCCACTTTGGCGCTGGCCACCCAGTCAGTGGAAAGTGCGGCACGCTGCTTGGGCGTGTAGTAGTACAGTCGCGCGGAGTTTTCGCCAAAGATCGCTTTTTTGGTCGGGCCATCAGCAGCGCCCAGCGGCGCGTAGCCATATTTTTTCTGCATCTCTTCGGGTATTTCCAGGCGACGCAGCGCCTCAATTTGCCATTGCGGTGCACCGGTCCAGATTGCATCGCTGCCCCATACCACGTGATCGGCGCCCAGGCCTTTAACCAACTGGCCCATCATCGCTGCGCACAGACGCGGTTCTGCGATAGTGCTTTGCGCGAAAATCTGACCCAGATCACCATAGACGTTTTTCACGCCAAACTTGGCGGGGATTTCCGCAAAGTCGGTCACCCAATCAATGCGGCCGGTTTTCTCGAACTGCTCCCAGCCCACATTCCATGCGCCGCCGGTGTAGCGGAAAGCCGAGTGGTAGATAATGAAATTGAGTTGCGGAAAATCCTTTGCCGCCTTCGCCACGTCGCGCACGTCGGCGTATTTAACCAGATCAGGAAACTGCTGGGTGGTTGAGGGCGGAAACAAACCTTTGTGTACGCACACGTTGGCGAGACTCGGCGTGGTTTTGCTCCATTTCACCAGTTTCTCGTAGAACGGATACAACAGTTTCTCATCATCCATGTGCCACGGGTGCTTGGACAATTGCTTATTGGTATTGTCGCCGACGGTGTAGCCTTTGAACGAATCGGGCTTGTTGGTTTCGTAATCCTTTTCAACTTTTTCCATCCAGCCCGGCATACCCGGCATGAAGATGGCGTGCGAGAACATGCGCTTGGTGCCGGCTTTCTTGTTGACGTCGGCACGCGTCTCCGCCTTCATTTCATTGGTTAGAAACCAGTCGCGCGGCTCTTCTGAACCCGAGCCGGTAATCAGCGCCACCTTGGTGTCGCTGTCCATGTAGATTTCCTTGAAATAGTTCGCGAATTTCAAATCCTCAAGGGTTTGCGGCTTGCCCACCAGCGCCGGGTTCCACGATGCCTTGCCCACCGCTTCGCGCGAGCGCACAAAGTTTGACAGCCGCGTGTCGTCACGCAAAAAGTGCGTGTGCATGTCCATGATGAACTGGCCTTTGAGCGCGTTAGCGCGCTCATTTGCCATTTCTGGCGTAGCGGCTTCCGCCTTGCTCACATTGTAGAAGGGGCCGAAGGTTTCGTTCATCGCGACGAATGCTGCGGCCATACCTGCGGCGCTCTGGAAAAACGCGCGGCGTGATGTGCCTTGCTTCTTCGCCAGCTCGCTGCCGATTTGCTTTACTCGCGTTTCGAATTCGCGCTGCTTTTCCGACTGCGGGGCCGGTACGAACTCGTCGTTCGATATGGGTTGGGTTGGAATTGGCGAACGGAATTTGGCGGTTTCTGCAGGTATCAGTTGTGCGATTTCATCGGGTGACATCATGGTAGCTATCCTTATCAGGTGACATTCAACTGTGAGGCTCATCGGTGGGCGCGTGCCGCTACCGATGCTGCGGAGCTATTTTATGGCAAGCAAAAAAGTGCCACAAATATTTCGTAACTATTTGTTTTTATTAAATTATTTAAATAGGCTTTTGCGCTGGAGTCATGCAAAACCTTGCGCCATTCAGGAATTATTTCCAAGCACAGGAGCATCGCGAATGCTTAAGGTTTGCCGCTGCGCTGCGGGAAGCACAGGCTATTTGACGATCTGTAACTTCGGTCGTGTAGGCGACGCGGGCGGCGGCGCTGGCTTGCTATCCGTCGACGCGGGCTGTGATACGGTATGCGACCCGGCAGTAGCACTGTCACTTTCAGGCGCAAAAAACAGCCCTTGTCCATTCTCACGCGCAAAAATGCCGATAACCGCCACCATCGGTACCGAACACTCGCGTGACACGCCACCAAAACGTGCAGCGAACTGCACTTGATCATTGCCGATAGTAAGTTTGTGCGTGGCGTCGTAGGCGAGATTGAGCACAATCTCGCCGTTTTTGACGAACTCCATCGGCACACGCGTATTTTCATCCACCTTGACTGACAGGTACGGCGTGTAGCCGCTGTCCGCGCACCACTCGTGAATGGCGCGGATCAGGTAGGGCTTGGTGGATCGCTCGGGCATGGCAGGCGGCGGGCCTACTTGCGCATGACTTTTTCCGACGCGGTAAGCGCGTCAATATACGCCGGACGGCTGAACAAACGCTCGGCGTATTTCATCAGCGGCGCAGCCTGCTTGGGTAGCTGAATATCGTAGTGATCGAGCCGCCACAACAGCGGCGCGATGGCTACATCCAGCATGGTGAACTCATCGCCCAGCATGAATTTCTGCTTGGCGAACACCGGGGCAATCTGCGTCAGCGCATCGCGCACCACTTGTCGGCCTTTTTCGGCCTGCTTTTGCGTGCCTTTTTCAATCGCATGCACGTGACCGAACATTTCGTTTTCAAAGCGATACAGAAAGAGCCGTGCCCGCGCGCGCATCACCGGATCAGCCGGCATCAGTTGCGGGTGCGGAAAGCGATCGTCGATGTATTCGTTGATGATGTTGGATTCATACAGAATCAAATCGCGCTCGACCAGTACCGGCACCTGATTGTACGGATTCATCACCGCAAGGTCTTCGGGCTTGTTGTAGAGATCGACATCGACGATCTGAAAATCCATGCCCTTTTCGTAGAGCACAATGCGGCAACGTTGGCTGAAGGGGCACGTGGTGCCCGAATATAAAGTCATCATGGGGAATACCTAAGCGCGTGAGGGGTAAAACGTGAGAAACAAAGCGGGCGAATAAAGGCGGAAAGGCGAGGCGTGCGGGCTGCGCCTCATACCTCGCGTGGGTTACAGCGATCAGTGAACGTCCTTCCAGAAATTCTTCTTCAACGCATACACCAGCGGGAACAGCAGGCACAAAAATATCAGCACGAAAAGGCCAATACTCTTGCGGCTCTTGGCGCCTGGCTCGCCCATATAAACCATGTAGTTCACCAGATCCGCCACGGCGCGATCGTATTCCAGACCTGAAAGCTTGCCTGGCTTGACGAGCACCGGACTATCCACCGTTTTCTTGTGGCCATCGCCCTGCACCTGCTGGGCTTTCATTTCCTGCTCGCCTTGCAGCTCCCACAACGCATGTGGCATGCCAACGTTGGGGAAGGTGGTGTTGTTCCAGCCTGTCGGACGCGACGCATCGCGGTAGAACGTACGCAGATAGGTATAAAGCCAATCCGCACCGGAACCCGCCTCGGAGGCACGCGAACGCGCAATGACCGTGAGATCGGGCGGTTGCGCGCCAAACCACACTTTAGCCTCACCAGCGTCCATGGCGTTTTTCATCAGATCACCGACTTTTCCGCCGCTGAACACCAGATTATCGAGGATTTCTTTGTCGTTCAACCCGATGTCTTTTAAGCGGTTGTAGCGCATGTAATTTGCGCTGTGGCAGTTGAGGCAATAGTTTACAAAGAGCGCCGCGCCCCGTTGCAAGGAAGCGGTATCGCCTGCGTTGATCGGCGCGTGGTCGAGATGAACGTGGTCGCCTGCGCCGAACGACAGTGCCGGGAACAACAGCATCGCAACAAGCAGTTTACGCAAATGCGTTTTAATCATGTCGGCGCTCCTCACGTCGTCAACCGGTCAGGGACCGGCAGCGTCTGTTCCATCTGCGTGTACCACGGCATCAGCAGGAAAAACGCGAAATAAATCAGCGTGCCAACCTGTGAAATCAGCGTGCCCATATCCGTCACCGATTGCGTGCCGTAGTAGCCCAGCGTGAGGAATATCACGACAAATATTGTCATTGCCCAGCGTGACAATTTACCCTTGTAACGTATTGATTTAACGGGACTTTTATCCAGCCACGGCATGAGGAAGAAGATCATCGACGCTACCCCCATCAGCACCACGCCCCACACCTTGGCTTCGATCACGCCCATCGCGATCAAGATCACCGGTGCAACCATCGCCGCCAGTAGCTTGGGCAAACAACCGCGCGCGGTAAACAGTATCAGCATGGCGTAGCCCACCACCCCAGCACGCAACACCCACATGAAGTTTTCGTTAACCGCGCGCAGTATCGAGTAATACGGCGTGAAGTACCACACCGGCGCGATATGCGGCGGCGTCTTCAGCGAATCAGCCGGAATGAAGTTGTTGTACTCCAGAAAGTAGCCGCCCATTTCCGGCGCAAAGAACAATATCGCGCAGAACACAATCGCGAATACCACCACACCCAGCGCATCTTTCACCACGTAATACGGAAAGAACGCGATGCCATCCACCGGGATACCCTGCGCGTTTTTGTTTTGCTTGATTTCAATGCCATCCGGGTTGTTGGAACCCACTTCGTGCAGCGCGAGGATATGCGCGGCCACCAGTCCCAATATCGCCAGCGGAATCGCAATCACATGAAACGCGAAAAAGCGGTTCAACGTGGCATCCGACACCACAAAGTCGCCACGTATCCACGTCGATAAATCCGGCCCGATGATCGGCAGCGCATCGAACAGATTAATAATCACCTGCGCGCCCCAGAACGACATTTGGCCCCACGGCAGCAGGTAGCCGAAAAACGCCTCGGCCATCAGCGCCAGATAAATCATCATGCCGAATATCCAGATCAGTTCGCGCGGCGCGCGATACGAGCCATACATCAGTCCGCGGAACATGTGCAGATAAATCACGATGAAAAACGCCGACGCGCCCGTAGAGTGTAGATAGCGGATCAGCCAGCCGCCGGGCACATCGCGCATGATGTATTCGACCGAGGCAAACGCATCTGCCGCCGACGGTTTGTAGTGCATCACCAGAAAAATACCGGTGACGATTTGCAGCACCAGCACCACCATTGCCAACGAGCCGAAGTAGTACCAGAAGTTAAAATTCTTCGGCGCGTAGTACTCGGACATGTGGTCTTTCCACTGCGACATCAGTGGAAAACGCTGATCTACCCACGTCAGCAGGCCGCCGATCGGCGCGTTAAACGGGCCAGCGCCTTCGATGACTACGGGTTCTTTTTTAGTGGCGGCCATGTTTTACGCAGCCCCCTTATCAGTTGCGTCTTCGCCAATCAAAATCCGGCCATCCGCCAGAAACTTGTGCGGCGGCACCACCAGATTATCGGGCGCGGGTTTGTTTTTGTAGACGCGGCCTGCCAGATCAAACAGCGAGCCGTGGCACGGGCAGTAAAACCCGCCTTTCCAATCCGACGCAAAGGCCTCAGCCTGCACCGCAAATTTTTCTACGGGCGAACAGCCCAAGTGCGTGCAAATGCCCACCAGCACCAGGTATTCCGGCTTGATTGAACGCGCTTCGTTGGTGGCGTACTTGGGCTGCATGACCTTTTTGGAATCAGGGTCAGACACGCGATCAGCGTTTTTCTTCAACGTATCGAGCATTTCGGGTGTGCGACGCACAATCCACACCGGTTTGCCACGCCACTCCACCGTCATGCGTTCGCCTGGTGCGAGTTTGCTGATATCGGCTTCCACCGGGGCGCCAGCGGCCTTGGCACGCTCAGACGGCAACATGCTCGCCACAAACGGCACGCCTGCTGCAACAGTCGCTATGCCGCCCGCAACAGTACTCGCAGCCAGAAGCATGCAGCGTCGGCCTTTGTCGGGTTGTTGTTCAGCCATACAAGGATATTCCTGAAAGGATGATGAGATTTACGCGAATCGCTATTTTACGGGAAACGCGCCAAAAAGTGAAATGGAACGTTAAAATAGTGATTTAAAACAAATGCTTATAAACATTAGCTGCAGTGTATTCGCCGCCCTTCCCCCACCCAGCCAATTAAGCAATAATCCTCGCTCGCCGCAACACCCATTGCAACACTCACTGCAACACGTCGCTCACCGTCATGTTACGTAAATTCTGGTTGTTCTTTGCGCAAGCCGTCACCGTGTGTCTGGCCGCGCTATTCGTTGTATCCACCCTGCGACCTGAGTTGTTATCGTGGGGCGGGCGCAATGTACCATCCGTTGCCCAGCAAGCCGTCCCTGCCACCGCTACCGCGTTGCCCTCGGCAAAAATCACCTCGTTCAGCGATGCCGCCAAGCGCGCCATGCCCGCCGTGGTCAATATTTACACCAGCAAAGAAGTCAAGGCGCAGCGCGCACCGTTCATGGATGACCCGGTGTTCCGCTATTTCTTCGGCGGGGAAGGCGAAGGCCAGGGCCAATCGCAAAAGAGCAACAATCTCGGCTCCGGCGTCATCGTCAGCGACCAGGGCTACATCCTCACCAACGCGCACGTAGTCGAAGCCGCCGATGAAATTGAAGTCGCACTCGCCGACAACCGGCGCGCCAAAGCCAAGGTGATCGGCACTGATCCTGAGACCGATCTCGCGGTTATCAAAATTGATCTGCCCAAGCTGCCCGCCATCACTATCGGACAAAGTGAGCATGCCCAGGTGGGCGATGTCGTGCTGGCCATTGGCAACCCCTTCGGTGTGGGCCAAACAGTAACCCTCGGCATAGTCAGTGCGCTGGCGCGCAGCCATTTGGGCATCAACACCTTTGAGAATTTTATTCAGACCGATGCCGCGATCAACCCCGGCAATTCCGGCGGCGCGCTAGTCGATATCAACGGCCAACTGCTCGGCATCAACACCGCGATTTACTCGCGTACGCCGGGTGGCGCATCACTCGGCATCGGCTTCGCGATACCCGCCGCGACTGCAAAAATGGTGCTTGATCAACTGGTGCAAACCGGCGCAGTAACACGTGGCTGGATTGGCGTTGCAGTGCAAGAGCTGACACCAGAATTGGCAGAATCGCTCAAAATCAGCGAGCTGCGCGGCACGCTGATTACCGAAGTCTTCAGCGGCACGCCTGCCGATCAAGCTGGCATGAAAGCGGGTGATGTCTTGATTGCGGTGGATGGAAAACCGGTGGTTGATTCGACCGGCATGCTGGCGCTGATATCAGCGATTGCACCGGGTAAAGGCGCTGCGCTCAAGGTGATACGCGCGCAAAAAGAAGTTGACCTAAAAGTGACGGTGGGTACCAGGCCAAAGGTCGCGAAGAAAAAATAGCATTTAAAAACAAATAGCTACGTAAATCCTTCGCGGTCAGCTTTTAGCGCTATTCTGCTCTTTTTCCACCGCAGCAAAATCCTGCGCCGCTGCATCTGTTGCCACTACGGCATCGGTTTTTTCTTCCGGCGCTTTGACCTTAGTGATAAGGCTTGCTGCGATGATGCCCGCCTCATACAGCAAACACATCGGAATCAGCAAAGCCAGCATCGACACCACATCCGGCGGCGTCACCACAGCCGCTGCAATCGACGCACACACCACAAAATAGCCGCGAAATTCGCGTAGCTGTTTGATGCTCACCACACCCATACGCACCAGCACAATAATCGCTACCGGCACCTCGAACGCGACGCCGAACGCGAGAAACATGGTCAGCACAAACGATAAATACTGCTCGATATCCGGCGCGGGCGTGATGCTCGCGGGCGCAAAGCCCGCGATGAAAGCAAACAATTGCCCGAACACAAAGTAGTAGCAAAACGCCACGCCCACAATAAACAGAATTGTGCTGCTTATCACCAGCGGCAACACCAGTTTCTTTTCATGTGAATACAGCCCGGGCGCCACAAACGCCCACGCCTGATACAGCACATACGGCAGCACCAGCAAAAACGCCGCCATCAAGCCGACTTTGAGCGGAATGAGGAACGGGGTAATCACGCCGGTGGCGATCATCTTCGACCCCACGGGTAGTGTTTTGATCAGCGGTAGCGCCAGAAAATCATAGATCACACCGTAGGTTGGCCAAAACCCTATCAGCGCAAAGGCAATTGCAATCGCTATCAGCGCGCGCATCAGGCGATCACGCAACTCCACCAGATGCGAGATAAACGTGTCTTCGGTCAGCGCCACGGGCTACGCTTTTGCTGTGGTGGATGTTGCCGGTGCGGCGGGCGGCGGCGCATTGGCCAGCGGTGCGGCTTCCAGACCCAGTTCCAATTGCGGTGACGCGACTACCGGCGGCATCTCGATCGGTGGCTCCGTGAGCGGCGGCAGATTTTGCACTGCTGCGGCTTGCGCCGGATCTGCGGGCTGCACCGGCGGCGGCTCTGCAAAAGCATCTGCAACGGGGTCCGACAGCGCTGCATGCGTACTGTCGCTCAACTGCTTGAACTCGGACTCCACCGAACTGATCTGGCCCTTGACGGTTTGCTCAATATCTTGCGCGGTGCTCTGCATCTCTTTTTGCAGTTTGCGCAATTCATCCAGTTCAATCTCGCGATTGATATCGGATTTGACGTCATTCACATAGCGCTGCATGCGCCCGAGCAAATGCCCTGCCGTGCGCGCCACACGCGGCAGTTTTTCGGGGCCAAGCACAATGAGTGCAATGACCGCAATGACCATCATCTCGGAGAAGCCGATATCGAACATAAGGTGTGCGGCGCGAGGAGAAAAGCGTGAAGCGTGAGTATTCCGGGCGTGAAAATCTGGATTTGCACCTCACCCCTCACACCCCGCACTTTACGTCTTGCTCGCTTCCTTCTTCACTTCGGCCTCATACGTCTGGCCAGCGGCGGGCGGAATTTCACCACTTTTACCTTGCGCCTGCGCAGATGCCGCGTCTGCGGATTTGTCGCTCTCTGACTTCATGCCGTCTTTGAAACCTTTAACAGCGCCACCCAGATCACCGCCAAGGTTACGCAGTTTTTTGGTGCCGAATATCAGCACAATGATCGCCAGAACGATCAGCCAGTGCCAGATGCTGAATGAACCCATGTTGCTCTCCTATTGTTCCTGTTCGCGCCTGTTCATACTGACTTGGGCCTATGTGGGTTTGCCTGAAAATTGGCGTGAAGCCTTTTCATCAATCCCGGAAATACCTTCGCGTCGATGCAGCTCAGCCAGCACGTCGTCGGGCTTAAGCCCGTGCCACGCCAGCAACACCATGCTGTGGAACCACAAGTCCGCCACTTCGCGCACCACATGCAGTTTATCACCCTCCTTGGACGCCAGCAGGGTTTCGGCGGATTCCTCGGCCACTTTGCGCAAAATGGCATCTTCGCCTTTGGCCATCAGGCCGGCCACGTACGAACTCGCGGGATCGGCACCTTTACGCGCCGCCAGCGTTTCTCCCAGTCGTTGCAATACGTTTGCATCTATCATTTTTTGTAAATTTCTTGGGGGTCTTTCAGCACCGGATCAGCCGCCAGCCATTTACCGTCATCAAAATGACTGAAAAAACAACTCTCACGCCCGGTATGACAGGCAATGCCACCGACTTGTTCCACTTCCAGCAGAATCACATCCTCGTCACAATCGAGCCGCATGGATTTCACGCGCTGCACATGCCCCGACTCTTCACCCTTGTGCCACAGCTTTTTGCGTGAGCGCGACCAGTAATGCGCCTCACCCGTGGTGGCAGTAAGCCTTAACGCCTCACGATTCATCCACGCCACCATGAGCACGCGCCCACTGGCCGCGTCCTGCGTGACTGCGGGCACCAAGCCATCTTGCGCCCAATTCACTTTGTTTAACCACGTGTCATTCATCATTTACAGCCTGACTTCGATGCCTTTGCCTGCCATGTGCTCTTTGGCTTGCCGCACGGTAAATTCGCCGTAGTGAAAAATACTCGCCGCCAGCACGGCATCCGCACGCCCCTGCAATACGCCGTCGGCCAGATGCGCGAGACCACCCACGCCGCCGCTGGCGATTACCGGTATCTCCAGCATATCCGAAAACGCGCGTGTGAGTTCGATATCAAAGCCGACGCGTGTTCCGTCGCGATCCATGCTGGTCAACAAAATTTCACCTGCGCCCAGCGCCTGCATTTTACGGCCCCATTCCAGCGCATCGATACCGGTGGCTTTGCGCCCGCCATGCGTATAAACCTCCCAGCGCAATGTTTCCGAATTCACCACGCGCTTCGCATCGATAGCTACCACAATACACTGCGCGCCATAACGCCCCGACGCATCCGCCACCAACTGCGGGTTTTGCACCGCTGAGGTATTGATGCTCACCTTATCCGCGCCCGCATTCAACAATCGCCGCACGTCATTGACAGAACGCACGCCGCCACCCACGGTAAACGGAATAAATACCTGCGCAGCAACACTTTCAATAATGTGCAATATCAAATCACGATCATCGCTGCTGGCGGTGATATCCAGAAACGTCAGTTCATCCGCGCCCTGATCATCATAGCGCCGTGCAATTTCAACGGGATCGCCTGCGTCACGCAAGCCAACGAAGTTAATACCCTTGACCACGCGGCCGGCAGTCACATCGAGGCAGGGGATGATGCGTTTGGCAAGCATGGCGGTTAAGTCGTGAGGTGTCAGGAGTGAGGAGCAAAAAACGCGCGGCTACGCGACGCCATACACCTCCCGCCTTACCCTTTACTCCCCGACAGATTATCTGCCAGCTTTTGCGCGGCCGCAAAATCCAGTGTGCCCTGATACACCGCACGCCCGGTAATCGCCCCTTGTATGCCTTCGCCCTGCACAGCACATAGCGCGGTTACGTCATCCAGATTGGTTACACCGCCGCTGGCTATCACTGGCACGGTCAGTGCCCGCGCGAGCTTGACGGTGGCCTCGATATTTACGCCGCTTAACATGCCGTCACGACCGATATCGGTGTAGATCACGGCCTCAGCGCCATAGTCTTCAAATTTCTTCGCCAAATCAATGACATCATGTCCGGTCATCTTCGACCAGCCATCAACAGCTACTTTGCCGTCTTTGGCGTCGAGCCCCACCATCACGTGCCCGGCGAATGCTGTGCACGCATCGTGCAAAAAGCCTGGCGTTTTCACCGCCGCCGTACCGATGATGACGTAGCTGATGCCCGCATCGAGATACTGTTCGATCGTATCCAGATCGCGTATGCCGCCGCCCAACTGGATCGGCAGTTTATCGCCCAATGCTGCGACAATGGCCTTGATCGCCGCGCCGTTTTTGGGCTTGCCCGCTGACGCACCGTTAAGATCAACCACATGCAGGCGGCGCGCGCCCAGATCGAGCCAGCGTTTTGCGGTGGCGCCGGGATCGTCTGAAAAAATCGTGGCGCTGTCCATATCGCCTTGTTTCAAACGCACGCACTTTCCATCTTTGAGATCAATGGCAGGAATAATCAGCATAGGTGTAAACGTGAGTGTAGACGGAAACTAAAGTAGCTGTGCTAACGAAGCGAAACTGTTTTGAGTGTCACGAAAGGTGCGCAAGGCGCGAGCGTGGCAATAAAGTTTGGCAATAATCAGTTAAGCGTAATGTACGTTTGGATGATTTGCGATAATACTATAGCCGAAAATTATGTGCTTTGGTCACGCAACCTAGCCTGAACCGCCGCTGAACTGCCGTTTAGCGGCGTCCATGATGCAAAATTCGCCAGCAGTTGCAGGCCCGCCGCCGCGCTTTTTTCAGGGTGAAACTGCACCGCAAAGAGATTGCCGCGTGCCGCTGCACAGGAAAACTCGGCGGGATAGCGGCTGACACCCGCTGTCAAACCCGCCCCCGGCCCGCCCACTACCGGGTCCGGATAGTAGCTATGCACAAAATAGAAGCGTGCGTTTTGTGCAATACCCTTCCACAACGGATGTTCAATGCGCTGCTCGACCTCATTCCAGCCCATGTGAGGCACTTTGAGTTTTTGCCCGGCAGCATCTTTAAGATCGTGCGCAAACCGCCGCACGCGGCCGGGTAATACACCCAGCCCCGGCGTGTCGCCTTCTTCGCTTCTATCAAACAGCATCTGCAAACCAATGCAGATACCGAGAAACGGCTTGTCACGCGCGGCATCCATCACGGCTTCATAAAGCCCGCGCCCGCGCAGCTCACGCATGCAATCGGGCATCGCCCCCTGACCGGGAAACACCACGCGCTCGGCGCTGCGCACCACGGATGGATCATCGGTCACACACACTTGCGCGCCGGGCGCCACATGCTCAATGGCCTTGGACACCGAGCGCAAATTGCCCATGCCGTAATCGATGACTGCGATGGTGCTCATGTGTTTGCCGCCGGCTGCAATAGTAGGTTAAAGCGACCCCTTGGTCGAAGGCACACCCTGCATGCGTGAATCAATCTCCACTGCCATGCGTAGCGCGCGACCAAATGCCTTGAACGCAGTCTCGGCCTGGTGATGGGCGTTGTCGCCTTTGAGATTATCGATATGCAGCGTGACCAGCGCGTGATTCACAAAACCCTGAAAAAACTCACGCACGAGGTCCACATCAAACTCGCCGATACGCGCACGCACGAAATCGATTTTCATGTCCAGGCCAGGCCGACCTGATAAATCCACCACCACGCGGGACAGCGCTTCATCCAGCGGCACATAGGCGTGCCCATAACGACGCACGCCCGCTTTGTCGCCAATAGCTTTGGCGAACGCCTGCCCCAGCGTAATACCGATATCTTCAACCGTGTGATGGGCGTCAATGTGCAAATCGCCCTTGGCGGTAACCTCTAGATCGAATACGCCGTGACGCGCAATCTGGTCAAGCATGTGATCGAGAAAACCCACGCCGGTGGCAAGCTTTGACTTGCCGCTGCCGTCAAGATTGAGCTTTACGCCAATCTGCGTTTCGTTGGTGTTGCGCGTGACTTCAGCTTGCCGTGCCATGATATTTACTCAAAACCAGAGGGTTCTGTAACTATTTGTTTTTATTAGTATAAACGATTTCAGACGATTTCGCGCAACGCTTCCACCAACCCCGCACATTGTTCATCCGTGCCAATAGTGATACGCATAAACGGCGAAATACGCGGCGGATTGCGAAAATGCCGCACGATGATACTGCGTTCACGCAACCTGGCGGCAATGTCCGCACCATCGCGCCCGGGAAAGCGTGCAAAAATAAAGTTGGCCGCCGACGGCAGCACCTCAAAACCCAGCGCCTGCAGGTCAGCAACCAGCTTGGTTTTTGACGCGATAACCTTTTGGCACATCGCATCGAAATAGGCGTTGTCCTCCATCGCCGCCGCCGCGCCAGCCTGCGCAAAATGATCCAGCGGATAGGAATTGAAACTGTCTTTTACGCGATTCAACCCTTCAATCAATTCCGCGTTGCCGGTGGCGTAACCCACGCGCAACCCCGCCAGCGCGCGCGATTTGGACAGCGTGTGCGTCACCAGGAGCTGCGGATATTGTTTGATAAGCGGCACGCACGACACGCCACCAAAATCGACATACGCTTCGTCGATAACAACAACGGTGTCTTTGTTGGCTTTGAGTAGCCGTTCAATTTCCGACAGCAACACCTGTTGACCTGTAGGAGCGTTCGGGTTGGGAAAAATAATTCCGCCGTTCGGTCTTAAATAATCCGTCACGTCGATTTCAAATGCTGCGTTCAGCGGCACTGGCACAAAATCAATGCCATACAACCCGCAATACACCGGATAAAAACTATAGGTGATATCGGGAAACAACAACGGTGAATCGTGCTTGAGCAAACCCAAAAACACATGCGCCAGCACTTCGTCCGAGCCGTTGCCGACAAATACCTGATCGGGCGTCAGTCCGTGACGTTTCGCAATCGCCGCACGCAGTTTGTCGCTGCCCGGATCGGGATACAGCCGCAGCGTATCGCCCACTTCTGCACGCAACGCGTCCAGCACCATGCGACTGGGGCCGTAAGGGCTTTCGTTGGTGTTGAGTTTGATAAGGTTGGCCAGCTTCGGCTGCTCGCCCGGTACGTAGGGCGTCAGGCTGTGAACCACCTTGCTCCAGTAGGCGCTCATCGGGCTACCCCGGTATCCGGTACTGCGCCGACCGCGCATGCGCAGGCAGTCCTTCACCGCGCGCCAGTTCTGCGGCGATTTCGCCGAGCTTGATTGCACCCTTGCGC
>CANKUB010000107.1 GCA_947486575.1 Betaproteobacteria bacterium
CCGCGCCATCACTGTGCAGCACCGGCTCGATAGCGAAAAACTCGAGGTGTCTTCATACTATCTTGCGAACGAGATCCAGGGGCACTATCGCGGCATGATGCTCATCGTTGCGCAATCGGTATGGGACGCTTACGAGCAATTAAGTGCGCGAGAATTCGCGAAGACTTTGCTGCTCATCGCGGCGCATGCCGAGCCGCTTCGGCTACGCAAACATCCGCGCGGACCGAAAGTGCGCGCAAAGAAAAGTTATGTATCTCGAAGCACAGCCCAACGACACGTAGCAACCTCTCGCGTCCTCAAGGACGGCAAAATTAAATGACCTTGAAAGGGCTGGACGTTAGAGCGCCTCAATCATGTCCCGCGAACAATCCACCGTCGCCCAAGAACTTGAGCCCGTTGTTTTGGAACTTGGCAAAGCACTATTCATTTGCCAATGCTTCGAGGGCACGCTGGTATTGCTGTTGTCGACTATCTCGTACGAGGACGCAGACATGGATGAAGATGCGTTCACGGCAGCTGTCGACCTATTTTCACAGAAAACGCTTGGGTAGCTTCTCAAGCGGCTTAGGGAAAAGATCGAGCCACCCAGCGAACTTAACGACTGCTTTTCGGTCGGGTGGAGCAATCGGAACTGGATAGTGCATGAGTTTCTCCATCGCACCGTTCAAGATTTGTCGTCACCCAAAGGTCGCCTAACTACAATCAGCAAGCTTGTCGAAGCAAGGCAGAAAGTGAAAACCGCAGACGTACTTGCAAATCGCGTCCTCGACATGTACTTGAAGAAATACGGAATGTCAGTCGCCACGCTAAAAGCGAACGCAGACCGCATGTGGGAGCACATGAATCCATCACAACCGCCAGTTCCGAGCTAGCATGACATGCATGAGCAAATATGGGGTCAGATGCGATATAATGTAACCATTTGTTTTTATTGAATTATTTCGACTAATCATAAAATTCACAACATCTCTGTCTCCGCGCGCAAGGCAATTGCCGGGGAATCCAAATCTTACCTAGAGAGGTGTCACATGCGCAAAGAATACAACTTCTCCGCCGCAAGAAAAACCCTTATGCGGCTCAGCTCAAAAAGCAAATTACCATCCGGCTCGATGAAGCGTCCATCACCTATTTCAAGACCATCTCCGAGGATGTGGGCGTTCCCTACCAGAGCCTTATCAATCTCTATTTGCGTGACTGTGCCGCCTCGCGTCGCAAGCTCAATCTCAACGGGAAGTGAGTGTCTTTGTTACCGCCAAGCGTGATGCGTTTTTCAGTTGCCATCGCCGCGCTGGGCGCCATCGCGCTTGGCGCAGGGATCACGCCCGTATCAGCACAGACGCCTGCCCCATGGAAGCCCACGCGCAACGTTGACCTTGTTGCCGCATCCGCTGCAGGTGGCGGTTCGGATCATCTGGCGCGGCTGATACAAAAAATCTTTCAGGAACAAAAATTCATCGACGTGCCGCTGACGGTAATCAACAAGCCCGCGTCGGGCGGCGTGGTGGCGTGGATGGGCCTGAATCAAAACCCGATGGACGGCCATCACCTTTCGATCAGCACAGCGAACCTCATCACCAACCACATTATCGGGCGCAGCACGCTGCATTTTTCTGACGTTACATCGGTGGCGCAGTTATTCAGTGAATCGGTCGCCATCGCGGTGCGCGCCGACTCGCCCATTCGTAACGGGCGCGATCTGGTTGCGCGCCTGAAAACGGATTCGGGCAGCATGAGCGCGGCCATCGGCACCAGTCTTGGCAACTCCGGGCATGTTGCGCTGGCGCTGGTGACGCAGGCAGCGGGCGGCGACGCTAAAAAACTCAAGGCTGTGGTATTTCAATCGGTGTCGCAAGGTGTAACCGCGCTGATCGGCGGGCATGTGGATATCGTCAGCACGGCGGCGTCCAACCTTGCCGCGCATCATATCTCCGGGCGCATACGCATCATCGGCCTTACGGCGCCGCGCCGTTATACCGGCGCATTGTCTGCTTTGCCGACGTGGCGTGAACAAGGCATCACGGTCGAAGTCGATAACCTGCGTGGGGTGATCGGGCCAAAATCAATGAGTGCAGGCCAGATTGCCTATTGGGAGGCCGCTTTTGCGCGCGTCGTGGCGTCGGCCGAATGGAAAGCCAATCTGGAAAAGAACCAGTGGACTGAAAACTTCGCCGGTGCCGAAGCCAGCCGCAAGATATTGAATGACCAGCACGACGAAATGCGCGCCGGCCTTGTCGCGCTGGGCCTGGCCCGGTAACCGCCCATGAATCGGCCACGATTATTACTGCCGATAGCTACGCCATGAGCACGGACAAGCCCATACAAAAGCTGGCCAACGCCGTTCGCAATCTGTTGACCCGGCACATTCAGGCCAATACCGCAGAAGACGATGCGCGCCGCGAGGCAGAACGCGACGAGCGCGTGCGGGCTGCCCTTGCAGAGCTGGCGCGCGAGGGCAAACTGCCGCCACCTGCGTCTGCATCGCCACCGGCCAGCGGCACACCTGTACAACACGCGGCCCTTGACGAGGCCGGTGCCGACCCAGCCGTGACGCCGTGGGTAGCGGGCGTCGACATTCAAGGCAGCAAACACCTGTTGCGTATCACCGGTGATAGCCATGTGGCCAACACCTATGACAGCGAAGACGTATGGGTGGTGCTGATCGACCCGCCACCCAGTCGGCCGTATCCCATCTGGCAGCCACAGATCGTTTTGCGTGACGAGCCGCGCACGACTGGCCCGTGGTTATCGGCCGATGCGGTGCTGGTGTGCAGTGTGGAAGATAAATATTATTGTCTTGACCTGACAAAAGCCAGCCGCCAAACGCTGGGTTGGGGGCTGCCTGCCCCCGGCGCCAAAAGCTTTGCGCGTGTTTCGGGGCCTGGGGTCAATATCACTGAACTGGAGATCATTGACACCCGCACGGGGCACGTTCATCACACCATCGATACCCGGCAATTACTCAAGCCGCTGGCGTTCGACCCCACCGGCCGCGCGCTGGCCTGCGTCAGCAGCAGCCACGTCGTGGTGATCGATAGCTTGGCGGGCAAAGTCATCGAACAGATTTCGTTGGCAGCGTTGGGAACCCCTGTTGCGCGTGTCACCCTGCCCGTAAAAGAGCAGTTGCTTATTCACACCGGCAACGCTGAGCCGCAAGTAATGGCGATACACTGGCCTGACCAACTTGAGAACAAACCCTGAGCCACACCAGAAACCCGATTAAGCGAAGTAAAAATAATCATTTAAAAACAAATACTTATCATGACGCCATCAAACAATACCACGCCCTATCAAGTGCGCACTCACAACACCTCCAGCCAATCCGAGAACCGCATGCACAGCGACGACGTGGCGCGCCAGTTCGGTTTCAAGGGCGGGCTGGTGCCCGGTATCACTGTTTTTGCGCACATGACGCAACCGCTGGCCGCGCGCTACGGTGAAGCATGGCTTGCGCATGGCACGGCTGATGTGAGCTTCGCCAAGCCCGCATACGAGGGTGAGCTACTTACCATCAACCCTACTGACAACGCCGACGGATCACACACCCTTACCTGCCTGAACGAACAGGACGTTGAACTGGCGCGCATGAACGCCACGCTGCCCGCAACGGCAGGCCAGCCTGACGCACGCAGCGATATTCCGCCGTCACCACCCCAACAGGAACGCCCTGCGGTGACGTGGGACTTGATGGAAATCGGCAAACCCTTCTCCGCACTTGATTGGTCGCCCACACGCGAAGAAAATATTCAATGGTGCGTCGATACGCGAGATGATCTGCCGCTATACCGCGAGGGCGCAACGCCGCTGCTGCATCCCGGCTTTATTCTGCGCCAAGCGAATTTTGTACTGCGCAAACGCTTCGTTATTCCGGCTTGGATACACGCCGCCAGCCGCATCACGTTTTTTGACGCTGCGCGCGTGGGTGCCGACTACGAAGTGCGTGCCATTCCCGAAGAAAAATGGAATCACAAGGGGCATGAGTTTGTGCGGCTGTATGTGGCCGTACGCTGCGGTCAGCGCACTGTGGCGGAGGTTTTGCACACGGCGATTTTCCGGCCGCGCGTGCGCGAGACCAAGTCGGCGTAGGTTGGGCTGGTAAGCCCAACAGCTTCAATGTGGCACGCGCAAGCGTTGGGGTTCGCTAGGCCTGTTCTGAGCTTGTCGAAGGGATCACCGCCAACCTACGCTGCGACGCGATCCGCATCCACCAGCGGCGCCGTCCATACATCGTAACCATAAACCCAGGACGGATCCGTGGCGCTGCGCATCCAGGTATTCTTGCTGGAGGTCTGCTGTATCTCGGACGTGCGCGGCAACCTATTCGCTTCGTAGCGACGGAAGGCCTCAATAACGCCATCAACATCGGCGTTCTCCATGCAGCGCGACAGCATTGCAGCGTCTTCGAGCGCTGAGGCTGCGCCCTGCGCCATGTACGGCGTCATCGGGTGGCAGGCGTCGCCCAACAACGTAACGCGACCTTCGCACCAGCGCGGCAACGGGTCGCGCTCCATCAGCGCCCATTTGTGTACTTCCGGGCAGGCCTCGACAATCGCGCGCACTTCCGGGTGAAAACCCGCGTAGGCTTCACGCAGCACATTGAGATCGCCTTTTTGTGACCACGATTCCCGCGTCATCCACGACGCATCTTCGGGCTGGCTGGTGACGAAATAAAGTTCATCGCGGTTCGCTGTGACGTAGTAAACCACCATATGCCGATCCAGCCCCCACCACTTGGTGCGCATTGGCGTGATCTGATTCGAGCCGAGGAGCCGCGCAGGATAGGTGGTGCGGTAGGCCACTCTGCCCGAAAAGCGCGGCTTCTCCGGCCCCAGCATCCATTCACGCACGACCGAATGCACACCATCAGCACCGATCACGCCGTCGGCCGTGACGCGGCTGCCGTCGGCGAAAGCCAGCGTGACGCCTTGCGCGTTCTGATCAATGCCGACCAGCTTGCGGTTGAACTGCACCATGCCCGCAGGCAACACGGATTCGATGGCAGCATGCAAGTCTGCCCGGTGCATCAGCAGATAGGGCGCGCCATATTTGCGCTCGACTTCGTCGCCCAGCGTCAGCTCATTGGTGATCTTGCCGGTATCCCATTCGCGGCTATAGCCAGCGGGCGAGTTGAAGGCCGTTTGCCGCAAGCGCGCTTCGGTGCCCAGCTTGCGGTGCACTTTCATGGCATTCGGCGTTTGCTGAATGCCCGCGCCCACCCGGCCAAAACGCGACGCCTGATCGTAGATCGTGACGTCGAATCCCAGTCGGGAGAGAAATACGCCCGAACACAGGCCGCCTATCCCGGCGCCGACGATGGCAATCGATCCCTTATTCTTGGTCATGACAGCGTTCCTCTCTTACTCGATAACGATATTTGCATCCTGAATCACTTTACGCCACTTCGGTATCTCGGCGCGTATGTGTGCTGCAAACTGCTCCGGCGTACTGCGACTCACATCCAGCGCCGGAAATTTTTTCTGAAACGCAGCCTGATCCAGCACGCCGCCAAATTTCGACGATAGCGTATCGATCAGCGGACGTGCTGTCGCAGCGGGAACCACCAGTCCGAACCAGATGGTGGTTTCGAATCCGGGCACGCCCGCCTCGTGTACTGTAACGATGTCAGGTGCGTTCGCCGTCCGCTTTGGGCTGGTTACTGCGAGGATGCGAACCTTGCCCTCGCGCAGGTAACTGAGTCCGCCGCCTTCAAACATCAGATGCACCTGGCCCGCCTGCACGTCCACCATGGCAGGTGCGGCGCCTTTGTACGGCACATGCACCAGGTCCAGTTTAGCCATCGACTTGAACAGCTCCCCCGCCAGATGTTGCGATGTGCCCGCACCGCCCGAGGCAAAGGAAAGCTTACCCGGCTGTGCGCGAACCAGCGCGATCAGCTCTTTAACGGATTTGGCGGGTACCGCGCTGTGCACCACCAGATACAGTGGCGTCGAAAAACAAAAGGTGACCGGTGCGAAGTCACGCAGCGGATCATAGGGCAGTTTCGGACGCGACGCGGGGTTGATCGCGAGGCTGGTCACACTGCCTAAAAAAAGCGTGTAGCCGTCGGGTGTAGCCTTGGCCGCCACCTGAGCACCGATAATCTGGGTCGCGCCCGGCCGGTTCTCGACGATGATCTGCTGTCCGAACGTTTCACCTGCCGCCAGACCCAGCGCGCGCGGAAAAATATCGCCCAGACCGCCCGGCGGGTACGGCACGATGATACGCAGTGGCCGCACGGGAAAAGCTGGCACGAGCGTTTGCGCAGCACAGGCCCATGGGCTCAGCGCCGTGCTGACCGTCACAGCGCATAGCCCACCAAAGCGCCACCGCGATTGATCCTGCATGAAACCCATTCACCGCTCCTCGTTCGAACTGCTTGTTTTATTGGTCAATTATCAGTATTGGCCCGGCGCGGGTCAATGTGAATGTGCAGATGCCGTCACACGCCATGTCACACACTATTGGCAGACAATGCGGTCGCGCCTATACTAACTGTTCTGACTTCTGGCCTCGCACGGGAGCGCACATGATGAGTCTGTCGATCCGCCCTTTTACCGCCTCGAAATTCGCCGCTGAAGTTTCGGGCATTGATCTGACCAAGCCGCTTTGCCGTGAACAGATTCAGGCCATCGATGAAGGCATGGATCAATACGGCGTGCTGGTGTTCCATGAACAGCGTTTTAGCGATGAAACCCAATTGGCGTTCAGTCGACAGTTTGGCGAACTGGAGTTTTCCAATGGCGCTGAGTTGTACAAGGAACGCCGCCTGCAGCAAATGGAATTAGCCGACATTTCGAACCTTGATCCGGCGGGCAGGCTGCGCCCCGCCACCGACCACATGCGTTTGACAGCGCTGGGCAACCGGCTGTGGCATTCGGATGCTTCCTTTCGGGCGATCCCGGCGAAGTATTCGCTGCTGTCCGCACGCACGATACCGGGCACGGGCGGCAACACCGAATTCGCCGACATGCGCGCGGCCTACGACACACTTGACGATGATCTAAAAGCCGGGGTTGCCGATTCAATTACTGAGCATTCAAACGCCTATTCACGCGAGCAAATCGGCATTCCGAAGGCGGAATACGGTGAAGAAAATCAAATCAAGCTGAAACCGGTGCGCCAGCGTCTGGTTCGCTACGACTCACGCACTGGACGCAAAAGTCTTTATCTGTCGGCGCATATCGGCGCTATAGTGGGTTGGCCGATACCGGAAGGGCGCATGCTGATCCGCGAGCTGATAGAACACGCGACTCAGCGAAAATTTGTTTACGCGCATGCCTGGCGGCAATGGGATCTGGTGGTGTGGGACAATCGTACAACCATGCACCGCGCCCGGCGCTACAACGATTTGCACGACGTGCGCGACATGCGGCGCACGACCATCCGGGGTGAGGGCATCACCGCCGAGCAGACTCAGGAAGCGGCTTAATCTTTAGGGGGACAGCGCATGGGCATCTACATCCGTCCGGTCCAGAACGGCTTTGCCGGCGAAGTCACCCGCATCAATATCTGTGCACGGCTGTCCATCGACGAGATCGCTGCGATCGAGCAAGGCATGGATGATTACGCGGTACTGACTTTCCCCGATCAGCCGCTGACCGATCAGCAGCAAGTGGCATTTACTGCGAACTTCGGCGTAATGGAAATCACGCTGGCAGGCCAGATGGCCAAACCTGAGGAACGGCGCTTCCAGCAACTGGAGCTGGGCGACATCTCCAACTATGCAAGAGGCGCAACCAACAAGCTACGCGAGCGTGCCGACAAGCACCGAATGTACGCGCTGGCGAACCGGTTGTGGCACTCTGACGCATCGTTTCGCGCGGTGGGTGCGGGATACACCTTGCTGCATGCCAGGATCGTGCCCAGCAAGGGCGCCGATACGCAATTTGCCGACATGCGTGCGGCGTACGATGCGCTGAGTACAGCCGAAAAGCAGGAAGTCGAAGACCTTGTATGTGAACATTCCATCGTATTTTCGCGCCAGCAAATTGGATTCACCGATTACAACCCGGGTTTTGAAGAACACCTCAAGCCGGTACCGCACAAACTGGTGCTGACCCATCCAAAGACCCGGCGCAAATCACTCTATCTTTCCTCCCATATCGGCGGTATCGCGGGCTGGCCGGTGCCGGAAGCACGCGCCTTCCTGCGCGATCTCATGGAACATGCGACACAACCGCAGTTCGTCTATGCTCACAAGTGGAACGTTGGCGATCTGGTGATGTGGGACAACCACACCGTGATGCACCGCGCGACGCGCTTCGATGATTTGAAGGAGGTGCGCGATCTGCGCCGCACGTCGTTGAAGGGCGTGCGGCCGGAAGTCAGGCAGCAGCCTTCAGTTATCGCATCAGCAGCGTAGCGCTCCCTGCCCGGGAGATTACAACGCCACCACGATATTGCCCGACCGCTCCACTGTGGCACGCGCTTTGGGCGGCAAAATCAAGGTGGTTGAATCTTCCTCGATGATGGCCGGGCCGCGCACCGCCACGCCGATAGCCAGCCGGTAGCGGTCGTAGACCGGCAGCAATTCAAAGCGCCCGCGTGCCCCGACCCATGCCCTACGCTTGCCCTTCAATGCGCCTGACTCACCGCGCTTACCGCTGGCTACTTTCAGTTCGCCTTTGGCAACCTGCGCCGATGCCGCCACACGAATATTAATGATCTCGATTTCGCCCACAGGCGGCACATGACCAAACGTTTTGCCATAGACTTTTGTAAAGGCCGCCCGCAGCGCCGCCGCCGAACGCTCAGTGTAGGGACCTGGCGGCAGTGCCACCACCAGCTCAAACCCCTGCCCCACAAAGCGCATATCGGCTGACCGGGCGATAGTCACTCTGGTACGCTTCGATACCGTTTTGGCGATTACCGCACCCGCTTCGCGTTCCAGCTTCACAAACGCCTTTTCGAACTCGCGCCAATTCATTTCACCCATGCGCTGCGCAACCGTGGCAACGCGATCAATGCGCGCGGGTGCCATCAGCAAACCCAGCGCCGACGCAACGCCAGCGCTCGGCGGACAAATCACCCGCGTGATGCCCAACCGCCGTGCGACTTCACAGCCGTGCAACGGCCCACCGCCGCCCGTCGCCAGCAGCGCGAAATTGCCCGCGTGGTGCCCCCGCTCGGCCACATGCACGCGCGCGGCTGCCGCCATGTTTTCGTTCACCACGGAATGGATGCCCCAGGCGGCTTCTTCAATACTGAGCTTCGACATCTTGGCCAGCGGCGCGATGGCTGCGCGCGCCAGCTCCCGGTCAATCTTTACCGTGCCACCCGCAAAAGTGGCTGCATCCAGATAGCCCAGCACCAGATTGGCGTCTGTCACAGTGGGCGCAACGCCGCCACGCTGATAGCACGCCGGGCCCGGTGCTGCACCAGCACTCTCCGGCCCCACTTTGAGCAGACCCAGTGCATCAATCGTGGCGATGCTGCCGCCACCCGCGCCGATTTCGATCAGCTCAATGGTGGAGATATTGATCGGCAACCCGCTGCCTTCCATGAAGCGCTGCTGGCGGCCCGCTTCGAACTGATAGGCAATCAGCGGCGCGCCGTCTTCCACGATGGCGAGCTTGGCGGTGGTGCCACCCATATCAAACGCCAGTACATCGCGCGCCTTCGAACGCAGGCCGAACGTTGAACCCGCCAGCGCGCCCGCCGCCGGCCCGGATTCCAGCAACTGTATCGGCACGCGCTTGGCTTCATCGATATGCGTCAGCCCACCGTTGGAGAGCATCATGAACAATGGCGCTTTGATGCCCAGCCCCGCGATTTCGCTGCGCATCAGATCGAGGTAGCTGTCAGCGAGCGGCTTGATGTAGGCATTGGCTACGGTGGTGGAGGTGCGCTCGTACTCACGTATCTGCGGCGCTACCTCGGATGACAGCGAAACAAACAGTTCCGGATAACGCTCGTGTATGGCCGCGCGCGCCTGAATTTCGTGCGTGGGGTTAGCGTAGGCGTGCAGGAAGGCAATAGCCATTGTGCCGATGCCTGCTGACTTCAGCCGCGCCACTTGCGTCAGCAATGCCTCAACATCCAGCGGTTGCTCGATGCGGCCATCCGGCCTGATGCGTTCCGGTGCTTCCAGGCGCAGGCTGCGGCGCACCAGTGGCTGCGGCAGTTCCATGAACAGGTTGTACAGTTCGTATTTATGCTCGCGGCGCAACTCCAGCGTGTCACGAAACCCCGCCGTGGTGATCAACCCGGTTGGCGCGCCTTTGCGTTCAATCAACGCGTTGGTGAACAGCGTCGTCGCGTGCACCACGCGCGACACATCTTTACAGGCGATGCCTTGCGCTTCGAATAATTTGTGGATACCGGCAATGACGCCGCGATGCGGCGCGTCCGGCGTAGTCAGTTCCTTGTGTGCGCTTGACGTGCCGTGTACGGCGTCGTAAACCACGATGTCGGTAAACGTGCCGCCGATGTCTATACCCAACGCGTAATCAGCCATGTTGCACCCCACTAACATAGCCATCCTGACGATCGGTTTCCGCAGCAGTCACGTCCCGCAGCGATGGTGAACCATAGCCGCCCCCGCCAGGCGTTTTCAATTCAATGGTGCTGCCGGGCTCAATCACATGCTGCACTTTGGGGTTTGCCCGTTCGCCGTTGATCAATACCGCGCCCGGCATACCCGCCTCACCGCCCGCAATGCCCGAAGGCGCGGTCTCGTCCCGTGTGCGCTCGGCCAAAAACGCTACGGTCAGCGGCAGCTCGGAACGATTCTCGAACAGGATTTCCTGCCCGGTTCCACCGCGAAACTGCCCGCGCCCACCGGTATCAGTGCGCAAGCGGCGATGCTTCACGTGCAGTGGCGAAAGCTGCTCGATCATCTCTACTGGCGTCGATGAAATGTTGCTAGGCCAGCTCAGTACGTTGGCGCCATCACGGTCATGTGCGGCACCAAAGCCACCGTTCATGAAGAACAGATTGGTGAAGCTCTTACTTTCGTTATTCGCATTTTTACGGACGCCAGAAAGATTAATACACCACAGCGGCGAGCCTATTGTCGCCACCACTTTCTGCGGCATGGCCTTGGCCAGCGCCGTGATCACCATCATCGGCAGAAAATGCCCCATCAGCGCGCGCGCACCGCCCGCTGCAGGCGGCGTGGAATTGACAATAGAGCCTTCGGGCGCGGTGATCGTGATGGGGCGCAGCACGCCCTCGTTATTGGGAATATTGGGCGACAGCACGGCCTTCACCCCATAAGACGTATAGGCAATGGTGTAGGCCAGACACACGTTGATGGAACGCGGCACCTGCGCCGCTGACCCTGCAAAATCAATGGCGATGGCTTCGTCCTTTACCGTCATCGTCATTTTGAGTTCGATGGGCTTTTCAAATCCATCACAAATGGCGCTGTGGTGGTAAACGCCGTTGGGTACCTCGCGTATCGCTGCACGCATGGCCGCTTCGGACCGGCGATGGATTTCGTCCGCCAGGTCAGCCAGCGTGTTCAGTTTATGTTCCACCAGCACCGACAGCACGCGATTTTCCATCAAATGCAGCGCCGTAAACTGCGCCCACAGATCGCCCATTACCTGATCCGGCACGCGCACATTCTTGCGCACAAAGCGCTCGAATGTCTCGTCCAGCTTGCCGCGCCGGATGACCTTCATCACCGGTATCTGCAACCCCTCTTCGAACACCTCGCGCGCATCGGCCGAACGCATGCGCCCGCCAATGTCCGGCGCATGTGCCACGGACCCCGCAAAACCTACGAGCTTTTTCTTTAAAAAAATCGGTTTGGCACAAGTGATGTCCGGCAGATGCCCGGTGCCCAGCCAGATGTCGTTGGTGATCAGCACATCACCCGGCTCCAACGTCTCAATCGGGAATTCCTTGAGGAAGTGTTTGATCGTGCGTGGCACGGTGCCGATGAATGAGGGAATGCTGTCCGTCGCCTGTGCCAGCGAACGCCCGCGTGCATCCGTCAACACGCAGGCAAAGTCATTCGATTCACGCACGATGGTCGAAAACGACGTGCGCACCAGCGCGGCAGCCGCTTCATCGACGATGGAGATCAGCCGCGTCCACAACATTTCCAGAGTAACAGCGTTAAATTTCATAACTATTTGTTTTTATTGATATTTTAATCGGCGCGTATGGCTGCTGCCTTGATCACGCGATTCCACTTCACCGTCTCACTGGCAAAAAACTTTGCCGCGACGTCCGGCGACCCGCCGAGGGGCGTCACCCCCATTTCCTTCCATTTCGCCTGCATCTCCGGCGCCTTTAGCCACGCATCAATGTCGCCGTTAAGCTTGCGTACGATATCGCCGGGCGCTTTGGCGGGCGCGCCAATGGTGAACCACGCTGTCGCCTCATATTCCGGCAAGCCCGTTTCAGCGATGGTGGGCACTTCGGGCATGCTGGCCGAACGCGTGCGGCTGGTCATGCCGATGGCGCGAATGCGGCCCGAACGCACATGCTGTATTGCCACCGGCAGATTTTCAAACATCAGGTGAATCTGCCCACCGAGCAAATCCGCCATTGCAGGCGCACTGCCTTTATACGGGATGTGCGCGAGGTTCACGCCAGCCACCACCTTGAACAACTCGCCGATCATATGCGTCGATGACCCGGCCCCCGCCGTGCCGAAATTCAGTTCGCCGGGTTTGGCCTTGGCCAGTGCAATAAATTCTTTGGTATTGCGCGCGGGCACTGACGGGTGCACCACCAGTATGTTGGGCATATCCGCCAGCAAAATCACCGGCTGCAAGTCTTTCGCCGGATCGTAGGAAAGCTTGCTGTAAATACCGTAAGCGGCGTGAACGCCTATGGTGCCGAACATGATGGTGTAACCATCTGGTGTCGCACGCGCAACCAGTTCCGCGCCTACATGCCCACCCGACCCGGCACGATTTTCTACCACCATCTGCTGCCCGTACTGTGCGGACAGACGCTGAGCCGTCATACGTCCCAGCACATCGGCCACACCGCCTGCGGGAAACGGCACGACCAGCCGCACCACTCGCGTGGGATATAATTGCTGTGCGCCCACAAGTGGTGCGGCCAGCAAGGCGCCAGTTGCAATGGCGGCTCCAGTCGTCATACGGACAATACGCTTTCGCATCTGTAGCTCCTTGTCGAATTCGGCCACACCGTAACTTGAGCACCGCGCGGAGTCAATACGCTAGAATGCCCGCATGAGTGCGCTTGAAAAACCCACCGTTGTTGATATTGTCCGCCAGCGTGACGTCGCGGCAGCATTGCGTGCCTTTCTGCCCGCGTCCTCGGTGCTGTTCAATACCGAAGACGTCAAGCCTTACGAATGCGATGGCTTGTCCGCATTTCGCCAGGTGCCGATGGTGGTTGCCCTGCCTGCAAATGAAGCCGAAGTTCAACGCATCCTGCAAACCTGCCATCACTTGCAAGTGCCGGTGGTGCCCCGTGGTGCAGGCACGGGCCTTTCCGGCGGCGCTCTACCACTGGGTAACGGCGTGTTGCTGTCGCTGGCAAAGCTGATGCGCATCATTGAAATCGACCGACAAGCACGCACGGCACGCGTGCAACCGGGCGTGCGCAATCTGGCGATTTCAGAGGCTGCTGCCGCGCACGGACTGTATTACGCGCCGGATCCATCAAGCCAAATCGCGTGCTCCATAGGTGGCAACGTGGCCGAAAACTCGGGCGGCATGCATTGCCTGAAATACGGCCTCACGGTGCACAACGTGCTCAAGGTGCGCGCGTTCACGGTGGAGGGCGAGTTCATGGAAATCGGCAGCGAAGGGCTGGATGCCGCGGGTTACGATCTACTGGCCCTGCTGACCGGTTCCGAAGGATTGCTTGCCGTCATCACCGAAGTCACCGTCAAGCTGCTGCCCAAACCCGAACGCGCGCAATGCGTGCTGGCCGCATTCGACGATGTGGTCAAAGCCGGACAGGCCGTCGCCAATATCATCGCCGCAGGCATCATCCCGGCCGGGCTGGAGATGATGGACAAAATCACCACCGGCGCCGTGGAACCCTTCGTCAATGCGGGTTATCCGCTGGATGCTGAGGCGATATTGCTGTGCGAATCGGATGGTGCCAGCGAAGAAGTTACCGACGAAATCGAACGTATGAAAGCGGTGATGCAGCAAAGCGGCGCCACCGAAGTGCGCGTCTCGCAAAGCGAGGCGGAACGTGTGCGGTTCTGGGCGGGACGCAAAGCGGCTTTTCCGGCAGCAGGTCGCGTGTCACCTGATTACTACTGTATGGACGGCACCATTCCCAAACGGGCGCTACCACGCGTGCTGACCACCATCGCCGAACTATCCAAAGAATATGGCCTGCGCTGCATGAACGTATTTCATGCAGGCGACGGCAATCTGCACCCACTGATTCTGTACGATGCCAGCAAAGACGGTGAACTGGCACGCACGGAAGAATTTGGTGCAAAAATTTTAAAATTGTCGATTGATGTCGGCGGCACCATCACCGGGGAACACGGCGTGGGTGTGGAAAAAATCGACTCCATGTGCGACCAGTTCCGCGCGCCGGAGCTTGAAATGTTTCATGCGGTGAAGCGGGCATTTGATGCGGGCGGCTTGCTGAATCCGGGAAAGGCCGTGCCGACGTTGCATCGCTGTGCGGAAATGGGACGCATGCATGTGCACGCGGGGCAGGAGAAGTTTCCAGAGTTGCCGCGGTTTTAGGTTTTTGCAATGAACAGCCTGACGCCAAACGCACAGCATGCGTCATAACACATTGTTTTTATTAAGTTATTAAACGCTCTCATGAATTACTATTCTCACTGATAATGATTGAAGGAACATTGACGAGGCTAAATTCAGTCTTTAAAATAATTGACGATGATTCTGTGGAACCCTGTCATGAAACTCTCCGAGCAAATTAAACCCATCAGCTACTTCAAAGACAATGCCGCCAAGGCCATCAGCGACATTACCGCGTCAAGAGAGCCGCTGATCATTACGCAAAACGGCGAAGCAACCTGCGTCGTGCAGGATATTAAAAGCTATGAGGAGGAGCGCAATACGATTGCGCTGCTGAAGATTTTAGCGATGGGCCGCAAACAGATTGCAGCAGGAAAAGTCCGACCAGCGCGAGCGGTATTTGCTGAGCTGGACAAGACCATTCTGAAATGAGCTACAAAGTCATATTTCTGGCGTATGCAGAACATGACCTTAAAAACATTCACGCCTACGTCAAGAACCAATTCTCGGCAACGCTGGCAAAAAAGGTCTATACCCAAATCCGCGATGCCATTCTGATGCTCGAAGACAATCCGAACCTTGGGCACACGATCCCACAACTGTTAGCACTGGGGATGACCGATTATCGCTATCTGGTGGTCGGCAAAAGAAACAAAGTCGTTTACCAGATTAATGCCGCGAAAAAGCATATTTACATCTACCTGATATGCAATGCGCTGCAGGATTTTGAAGCGGCTTTTGCCAGACGGACGCTGGAAATGTAGCCGCTATGGCGTGAGCCGCGTTTTATTTTTTGCGCTGCCCTGCGATGGTTTTAGTGGTGATACGAATGGAGAGCAGCAGAATGGATGCACAACGACATCACGTATGCTACGTTGAATTCCTCAATTCAAATCGACTCCGGTACGAATGCCATGTTTAGGCGGATTGCTAAGGAGGCGGGATTGCGGGTGATGTGAAAATGACTTACATTTTCTCGCACCGACGGACGGCTCTTGGCCGATATCAAGGATAGATATTCAGCCGCGATTGCCGCTGGTGGCAAAACCTACCAAATTTGCATTGTTTATTTTTTGTCGTGGCCTTTGCCATGACCTTTGCCGTGTCCACCGCCGCCACGCTCATCCCGCTCACTATGTTTCTCACGATAGCGCGGCACATAAACGTCGTTGTACCAACGATCCTGTACAAAGTAGACTGGATGCCCGCATGCGTCGTATCTACGGCAATGATTTCGCCATTCCTTGGCGTGACCGGGAGGCACACGCAAATAGAGCGGCTTGTACACGACCTCCCTAACCGGCTGAATAACCACTGGCTGGGCATAAATCAGTTGTGGTTGCGGAAAACTACCAATATCCAGGCGGCCATAAAAGCCCGGCTGGCCTACAGAAACCGACACACCCACATCCGCAGCATGGCTGGAGCCCATAACCAACACTGAGACCAGACAAATAAGTTCGCGCTTCAATTTGAGTTTCTCTTATTCATTAAAACATCGGATTACAATGGTTCTTCTCGTGATTTTTGCCCCGGCTGCAACGACCTGCCTGATGATCAACAAACGAAGCATGGCGAAATTGACATGCCAGGCAAATAAGTCGGCGCCAACTCAGGGCATTCGCCTGATTGCAATATAGTTTGGCACACGTCCTTGCGTCTGTTTGTCAGCGCACGTAAGACAGGCCATAAATTGCCGCACGAAAATGCAAGGTAACTCGCGCAAACCGCGATCGCAAATTTAATGCCTGAACCCACGATAACGATTAATTCAATAAAAACCAATAGTTA
>CANKUB010000108.1 GCA_947486575.1 Betaproteobacteria bacterium
AGCTTTCAGGTATCCCCGCCGCCTTGAGCTTCGTTCGCAGCAGCTGCACACATTGATAGGCCAGCACCGTGATGAACAAATGCCCGTCGGAACGATCTTCCTTGGAGTGAAACACCGGACGCAGGCCCAGCTCACTTTTTAGGCTGCGAAACACGCTCTCCAAATCGGTCAGCATCATGTAGGTGCCCCAGAGTTTCGCCTCATCCCAGCCCAGCTCGTTGCTGTACAAACAATACACACCCCCGGGTGCGTTGCCATCGTTTCGGGCTCAAGGGGTTTCTCCTACGTGAGTCCCGTTACGATCTTGCCTTTCTTATCTGTGCTCAGAGTCAGCTTGTAGTGCTGACTCTGATATTCGGGTACGTAACGCAAAGCCCAGGCGTGCGCCCTATAAAATTGCTGACGGGGAGGGCATGTGTATATGCTTGTTCAGCCCGGTGGTGGGAAGTATTGGCAGTCGTCGGCAGAGTACGAGTGACGCATTGCGCGAGCTATCGTGCTGCCGTGGATCATCGTCGCGTCTGGGTTCGATGCCTTCAGTCTTTGCGCCATCTTTCTATCCTGCGTTTGCCCGGCCAAGGTAGCTGGCGCGCTTGATCAACGTAACGATCATCCTGCCCCACTGACTCGCAGGAAGCACTTTCGCTATCGGCGGCAATATTGGTCGAATAGTTATGCGTTTGACCGCTTATAGGCACCGTGATATCGTGATCGCAATTAAAATAAGTTTCCAAAACTACAGCCCACCGGCGGCGTAATTTCTGGATCAAAGTACGCGGCAATGAGGTATTTTCACCATCGCGCGCATTCAAGCGAAGTCAGTTTGCTGGTGCGCTGTGGGTTTTGGGCCGAATACCGCTGGAGCTGTGATGACCGCAGCGTCAGCGTACATCCCGACCGGGGGCGTCTATTGCATGAGGAGGCACGACAATGCGCAAGGTTCTGTTCGCTGGGGTCGCTGTAATTGCTATTTCGGTCCTGGGTTTGGTTGCACCGGTTTCACTTCAGGCGCAGCAAACTCCCATAGTCGCCATCGATAACGATGACATCGGCGGCGTGGTTACCGGGTCGATGGGGCCGGAGGCTGGCGTCTGGGTGATCGCGGAAACGCGCGATCTGCCAGTGCGTTTCATCCGCATCGTTGTCACCGATGATCAGGGCCGCTACGTCATCCCCGATCTGCCGAAAGCTAATTACGACGTGTGGGTGCGCGGCTACGGTCTCGTCGATTCGCCTAAGGTGAAGAGTGGGCCCGGCAAGCAGCTTAATCTGAAAGCCGTGTCCGCGCCTAATGAAGCGGCAGCCGCGCATTATTACCCGGCGATCTACTGGTACTCGATGATGAATTTGCCTGATGCCAGTGTGTTCGGCAGCAAAGAAGCGCCGCAAAACGTGAAGCTGACTGACTATCTTAATGTCATGAAGAACAACGGCTGTGTCGGCTGTCATCAGCTGGGCCAGTTGTCGACCCGCACGATTCCGAAGTATCACCTCGATGGCAAGTCTCATCAGGATGCATGGGTGCGCCGCATCCAGTCTGGTCAGGCGGGTGAGAATATGGTGCTTCTGGCCGCTGGCCAGCTTGGCGGCATGCCGTTCAAGTATCTTGCCGATTGGACTGAGCGTGTGGCGAAGGGCGAGCTTCCTTTTGTCAAGCCAACTCGGCCGCAAGGTGTGGAGCGCAACATCGTCGTCACACTGCGCGACTGGCACAACGATAAGCAATATTTGCATGATCTGATCGCCAGTGACCGGCGTAATCCGACGGTAAACGCATACGGCCCGCTTTACGGTCAGTGCGAGCATGCCTGTAACGACATGCCGATCCTCGATCCGATCAAAAACGTAGCAACAAATTTTGTGTTGCCGACGACGCCTGACATGCCGCTGGCGCTTGGGCCCGGCAATGCTGGCTCGGTCAAGATCATGCTGCCCTCGGCCTATTGGGGCGAGGAGAATATCTGGGACAGCAAGGCTAACAACCACAACTCGATGATCGACCGTAAGGGCCGCGTCTGGCTCGCGGCCACGGGCCACAAGCCGGAGAATCCCGACTTTTGCAAAAAAGGGTCAAGCCATCCGTCTGCCGTTGAGTTTCCGCTCACCGCTACCAACCGCCGCGTGACAATGTATGATCCAAAGACCAAGAAATACACGGCCTATCAGACTTGCTTCGGCTCGCATCATCTGCAATTCGGCTACGACGCCAACGATACGTTGTGGATGAGTACCGGCGGCGGCGGCGGTAACGTCGGCTGGATCAACACCAAGATGCTCGACGAAACCGGCGACATCGAGAAGTCGCAGGGCTGGACCGCGCTGGTGCTCGATACCAACGGCAATGGTCAGCGCGACGAGTACACCGAGCCCGGCAAGCCGCAGGAACCAGGCAAAGACATGCGCATCGGCGCAACCTTCTATGCGGTGATGCCAAGCCCAACCGACGGTTCGGTGTGGGGAACGCTGCGCGGCAATCCGGGCGCCATCGTTCGCATTGATCCGACCAAGAATCCGCACAAGGCACTGGCCGAGCAGTACAACGTCCCGCTGCCCGGTTTTGGCCCGCGTGGCGGCGACATCGACAAGCAGGGCCGCGTGTGGGTCTCGCTCGCGAGTGGTCACATGGGCGTGTTCGACCGCCGCCTCTGCAAAGGCCCGCTCAACGGACCGAAGGCAACTGGCAACCACTGCCCCGAGGGTTGGGCGTTCCATCAATATCCGGGCCCGGGTTTCAAGGGCATCGGCGAGAACAGTGCCGAGGCGAGCTACTACTCGTGGGTTGATCAGCACAACACTTTCGGGCTGGGCGATGACATCCCGATGTCGACCGCTAATCTGATGGACGGCCTTGTCGCCCTCAACAAGGATGGCAAGATGGTGTCGATTCGCGTGCCCTATCCGCTGGGTTTCTATGCCAAAGGCTTTGACGGCCGCATCGATGATCCCAACGCCGGCTGGAAAGGCCGCGGGCTGTGGGCTGCCAATGGTGATCGCACGCCGTGGCTGATTGAAGGTGGCAAAGGCACTAAGCCGCTGGCTGCGCATTTCCAACTCAGGCCCGATCCGCTGGCGCACTAATACTGAAATACCGGCGGCGCGGGTAACACAATCGCGCCACTGAACCCGTTCGGGAAAACTCGATGGATTTCGTGCTCGATTACATCGCCGTCAACACGTTCTGGACCATCCTGTCCATCATTCATGCGTTGCTGGCGGTCGCTCTGCTCGGTGCGCTCACGCATCAGGCGGCAGCTGTGCTTGCACCACCGCGCGCCGGTACTGCTAGTAATTTCGTCACGCGTTTTCGCTCGGTGTCGGGGCCTAGCTATGCTGTAGCTGTCTGCGTATTGTGGGTTCTCGCCTTCATCCTCGGTGGCTGGATTTACGCCAAGTACCGCATCTACGTGCGTATCCCGATTGAACAGGAGGGATTCTTTAAAACCCTCGGCGCATTTGAATTGAAAGAACATCTCACCACCATCGGTCTCGGGCTTCTGCCGTTTTACTGGCATCTGTGGAAGAACGCGCGCAACGCGGCTTATGACAGTGCGCGTAAATGGCTAACCGTGGTGCTCGCCGGGATATGCTGGTACGCCTTTTTGACCGGTCACGTTGTCAATAACACGCGCGGCTTCGGGTTATGAACACCGCGATTCAATCTACTGCGCCGGTATCATCAAGGTTTGGCACCTTTGCACTGGTGTTCGGCATTGGTTTTGCGATCCTATACGTAGTCTGCGATATGGCGGCGTTACCGATGTTCACCTATCATCCTGGAACCGACCGCATCGACCCGGGCTTCGCGCCACCCCGCCGCGATGAAGGCCCGGCGATGTACTGGTATGGCTGGATCGCGACGTCGGCGCTCGGCGCGTTCATCCTAGGCGGTCTCGCCGCGCTACTGCCTGACAAAATCCGCAGAAAAATTCCGTTGGCGCTGGCGTGGGTTGTGCCCGTCATATTATTGCCATTTTTGATTTATTCGTTAAAGTTCTACTGGCGATGGTAAGTGCGTGCGGCATCGCCAATTTCGTTTGGTGAAAATAGAGTTCGTGAGGTCTTTATGCTGATTCGTGTAATAGCGCTGGTCATTGGTATGGCTGCGGCGACGCCTGCCTTAACCGGCGGTGATGACTACGACGCCTCTAACGACGTCAAAGGTGCGGGGCCTGCTTACTTCGGCTTCGTGCGCGATACGCGCGGCTCTTCGGTGGTTGATGCGCAGGTGGTGCTACAGCCCAAAAAAGGTAAACCCGTGTCGCTGAAGTCCAATGTGCTTGGCCTCTACCGCGGCCACATCAGCAAGGATGTCCTGCCGAATGATGTGCAAATCTCTTGTGTGAAGACAGGTTACAAGCAGACAAAGATCACGCGCCGCACGCCGCCCGGCAACAACGTTATGTTCATCGAAACCGAATGTACGATGCTGCGTCTGTAAGTCGCGGTTCCCGTAAATCGGCTTTGCGCGTCTGCTTCATTGCTGTTTTTCTTTTTGCGCTCTTTGGTATCGAAGCTGGGCAGGCCCAGACACTAGCGACGGCACCTGACACCATTCTCTTCAATGGCAAGATAGTCGTCCATGACGGCTCGCCTGCACAGGCGTTAACAGTGCGAAACGGAAGAATCGCCGCGATCGGCGATTCGTCGAGTATCCGCGCGCTGGCTAACGCCTCGACCCGGGTCATTGATCTCGGTGGCCGCACAGTCATCCCCGGTCTGATCGATTCGCACATTCACGCCATTCGTGCAGGCCTTAGCTACAACACGGAGGTGCATTGGTTTGGCGTGCGCACGCTTCAGGAAGGGCTTGACCGCATACGCGCCGCCGCAAAGACAACACCAAAAGGATCTTGGCTGGTAGTAGCAGGTGGTTGGACCGACCGGCAATTCCGCGAAGGCCGCCGACCGACGCAAGCCGAGATTACAGCCGCTGCGCCGGATCATCACGTCTACATCCAGCTGCTCTATACCCATGTGCTGCTCGGTCCAGGCGGCGCTGACGTGCTCGGCATAAGTGACAAGGCCGGTAATGCCGAATGGTCTGAGCGCCTAGCCATCGAACGCGACAAGAACGGCAAGCCGACCGGCTGGCTCGCCGGCGACAACCGCGCCATCAGCGATCTCTTTAACCTGCTGCCGCGCCCGACAGTCGAACAGAAGCTCGCCGGCACGCGCGCGTTCTTCCGCGCCCTCAACGCCATGGGTATCACCGGCGTAAGCGATCCCGGCGGCTACAATCTCGAGATCGACGACTACCAGCCGCTGTTCCAGCTCTGGCGCGAGCACGGGCTTACTTTGCGCGTGCGCTACAGCCTGAGCGCGCCGCGCCGCGACCGGGAACTGGAAGACTTCAAAGCGTTGACGCAGATGCGCTCAATGGGTTTTGGCGACGACTGGTTACGCTTTAACGGCATCGGCGAGAACGTCACCTGGGGTCTCTATAACAACGACAATCCCAGTGACGCGCAGAAAGAGCAACTCTACGAGGTGCTGCGTTGGGCAGTATCGCGCGGCATGACTGCGACTTTCCACTGGCACAACGATCGCCCCGTGCATCACCTGCTGGATGTGCTGGCACGCGTCGATGCCGAGACGCCCATCGCAAAACTGCGCTGGTCTATTGCGCACCTCAACGACGCATCCCCGGAAACGCTCAAGCGCTTGAAGACGATGGGAATGGGCTGGCTGGTGCAGAACGCCTTCTATTTTCGGGGTGAAGCTTTCCTCGGCCAGCGTGGCGCTGATGCTGCGCGCCTCGTGCCGCCGCTCGTCAGCGCACTGCGGCTGAAGTTGCCGGTCGGCGGTGGCACAGATGCCCACCGCGTGATGGCACCGAACCCCTTCGTTTCTTTGCAATGGATGCTCGATGGCAAAACCATCTCCGGTGTCGCCATGCGCGCGCCGGAAGAACGTCCCACACGGCTGGAGGCGCTGCGCCTCTACACGCAAGGCAGCGCGTGGTTTACTTTCGAAGAGAACACGCGCGGCGCGCTCGCAGTCGGTCAGCTTGCTGATCTCGCTGTGCTGAGCCGCGACTACCTCAGTGTACCGATCGAGCAGATTGGTGGCACCGTCTCGCTGCTGACCATGGTAGGCGGGCGCATTATCTACGCTAACGGCCCGTATGTTGCGCTTGAAGACAATCAACGTTGAGCAATGATCGGGGCGCGGGTGTAGCGACGGGCCCATGCATCTTAGTTGGATTGTTCGGCAAAACCCTCGTCTATCGTATCAGCGTATTCAACTGAATAATCGGTAGCAGCACTGCCAGCACGATCAATAGCACCATCACGCCCATTGCAAGTATCAACGCCGGTTCAAGCAAGCTGACCAGCCACAGCGTGCGGCGTTCTACGCTGGCGGTGAGGCGCTCGGCTGCGCGCTCGGCCATATCGGCCAATTGTCCGGTTTGTTCGCCCAACGCGATAAACGTGATCAGCGATGGTGGAAAGTGGCCGCTTTCGCTCAAGGTGCGGGCGATGCCGCTGCCTTCGCGCACGCCGCTTTGAGCACGTTCGGCGCTGGCGCGCATGGCTGTATTGCCGAGTGTTTGAGCGGCAGCTTGCAGTGCGGCGAGGATGGGCACGCTGGCGCTGGCCAGGGCACCGAGTGTTGCGCCAAAGCGCGCGGCGTTGGTGTCACGTGCGAGTCTGCCGACGATGGGCACGCCCAGTAACCATTGATCAAAGCTGCGGCGCAGCAGCGGCTGGCGCAGCGCCACTACGGCCAGCCACATGCTGACGATTCCAGCGCCCGCAATCGGTAGCCAATACGCGCGCAGAAAATCGCTGGCAGCGAGTGTGATGGCGGTCAGCGGCGGCAATTTTTGTCGTGTGCCTGCGTATACGCCCACCACTTGCGGCACGACAAAAGCCAGCAGCGCGCCGACTACCACGATGGCGACAATCACCACGATGGCCGGGTAGACACAGGCTTGTGTGAGTTTGGCGCGTAATGCCTGACGTGCTTCGAGCCAGTGGGCCAGTCGTTGCAGCACGGGCGCCATGCTGCCGGAGGCTTCGCCAGCGGCGATCATGGCGCGGTAAATTTCTGAAAAGTCTTTTGGATAAGTTGCCAGTGTGCTGGCCAGTGTTTGTCCGCCCGCGACACCCGCGCGTATGGCCTCGAGCAGTGTCTTGAGTTTGGCGCTTTCTACCTCGGCAGAGAGGTTGGAGAGTGCGCGTTCCAGTGGCAAACCCGCCGCCATCAGACTGGATAATTGTCTTGTAAAATCAACAAGTTGCGTTTCATTGATGCAGCGACGTTTGGGGGCGTTTTGGGGCGCTGCGTTTGCCGCCGAGAGGGTGAGCGGAATCAGCCCTGATGCACTTAATTGTGCGCGGGCGGCGCGCTCGCTGTCGGCATCCAGCCGCCCGGATTTTTCAGAGCCGGCCGTATCTACGGCGGTATAACGAAACGCACTCATGCGCCTGCGACGGCCATGTTATTCGCTGCGCGTGGCAAAGGCCAGTTCCTCGGTCGAGGTGATGCCCGCTTGCAACAACCGTTGCCCGTCTCGTTGCAAGCTGCGCATGCCTTGTTCCTGCGCGCGGTTGCGCAGTGCTGCTTCCGCTTCGCGTTGGTGGATGGCCGCACGGCAACTGGCATCGACTTCCAGCAACTCAAATATGCCGGTGCGCCCGCTAAATCCCGTTGCACCACAGGCGTCGCAGCCAACGGACTGCCACGTGCCATCGCCGCGCGGTTTTTTGCAACGGGAACACAAACAGCGCACCAACCGTTGCGCCAGCACGCCGCGCAACGATGATGCGAGCAAAAACGGTTCAATGCCCATGTCCATCAAACGTGTAACTGCCGCAGGCGCGTCATTGGTGTGCAGTGTCGCCAATACCAGGTGTCCGGTGAGTGAGGCTTGAATGGCAATTTGTGCGGTTTCGCTGTCGCGTATTTCGCCGATCATCACCACGTCGGGGTCCTGCCGCAAAATTGAACGCAGCGCGCGCGCGAAGGTGAGATCAATACGCGGATTGATCTGTGTCTGGCCGATGCCGGGCAACTCGTATTCCACCGGATCTTCCACCGTCAGTACGTTAAGTTTTGCGGTGTCAATCTCCTGCAAGGCGGCGTAGAGCGTGGTGGTTTTGCCTGAACCCGTGGGGCCGGTCACCAGCACAATGCCGTTGGGCGTGGTCACCAGACGGCGAAACGTTTCAAGCGTATCGTCCGCCATGCCCACGGCCTTCATGCCCAGGCCCGCCTGACCTTTATCCAGCAGGCGCAGCACCACGCGTTCGCCATACGCGCATGGGATGGTGGACACGCGCACATCCAGCCCGCGTCCGCCCAGACGCAAGCCGATGCGCCCGTCCTGCGGCAGGCGTTTTTCGGCGATATCCAGATCGGCGAGAATTTTTACGCGCGACACCAGTGCGGCGTGCAAACCCTTATGCGGACGCACCACATCGCGCAGGCTGCCGTCCACACGAAAGCGCACGGCCGAGGTTTCCGCGTACGGCTCGATGTGAATATCCGAAGCGCCGTCGCGCGCCGCCTGCGTGATCAGCGCATTGAGCATGCGTATGATCGGCGCGTCGTGTGCGCCGTCCAGAAGGTCGGCCACCTGCGGCAACCCTTGCATCAGGCGTTGTAAATCCGCTTCGCCTTCGACTTCGGTGATAATGGCCGCAGCGGTGTGAGCACCCTGTGAGAATTGTTTTGTCAGCTCTCGCTCGACGGTTTCCAGTGGCACGCGTGTAATCGCAGCCACCGTGTGATAACGCGCAATTTCCGCGATGACGGCGGTGCCTGCCTGCGGCGACAGCAGCAGATGCAAGCCGTTGGCGGTGCTGGTAGCCGCGATGCCGTGTTGACGGCAAAATTGTATCGGTAGCGCCATGCAGTATCAGTGTCGCTGTGCGTTACTTGCCAGGCGCTGCGGGGAACAGCGTTTGCCCTTGTGGTGCAGGTGTTTCCGGCAACGCCACGCCGCCACGGTTACGCACGTCGGGCACGCTTTGTTGATCGCGTATCGTGCGGTAGCGGTCTTGCGTTAACGCATCCGCTGCTTCGGGTGTGCGCAACACCACAGGCCGCAGAAATACCATCAGATTGGTCTTTTGACGCCGCCGGGTATCGTAGCGAAACAGTTGCCCCACGCCCGGCAGATTGCCCAGACCGGGCACTTTTTCTTCAGCGGCATTGGCGCTGTCTTGCAGCAAGCCGCCCAAGGCGATGGTCTGACCGTCTTCCACCAGCACAGTGGATTCAATCGAGCGCTTGTTGGTGGTGGGGCCGGAGGTGGATGCACCATCGACCACCACGCTGGAGCTTTCCTGAAACACGATGAGCTTGATGGTGCCGCCTTCGGATATCTGCGGCTTGACGCGCAGCGTTAAACCCACGTCGCGGCGCTCGATGGTTTGAAACGGTGTGACGGATGCCGCGTTTCCGGTTTGCGCATATTGCCCGGTGAGAAACGGCACGTTCTGACCGATAACGATGCGCGCTTCTTCGTTGTCCAGCGTCAGCAGGTTGGGCGTTGACAGAATATTTGCGCCGCCGCTCTGCTCAAAAAATCGCGCGAGCAAACCCAGCGAATAAATGCCGCTGAATTTGTGAATCAACCCCAGGTTAAAACCCGCACCGGGCAGCGTGGTGACGGTGCCGCTATTGATGCTGTTCGCGAGGTTCAGAGCATTGTTGCCGCCGGTGCTGAAATTGGTGCCGGCAACGCCGATGTTTTGATTGCCATTTCTGCCGAGCAGTGATTGCCACTGAATGCCGAGCTCTTCCGTGCGATCTGCGCTGACTTCAACAATCAGCGATTCCACATACACCTGCGCGCGGCGCGCATCCAGCTTGTCGATCACCTGACGCAACTGACGATAGACCGGTTCGGGCGCGAATATCAATAGCGAATTGGTTGCCGGTTCAGCTTGTATGCTGATGCCGCCAGAGCCTGCGGACGCGCTGGTGCTGGCTGCAACCGGCGCAAGCGGGCGCAGCGGCGCAGTGCCACCCGACGTGCTGCCTACCGATGACGGTGCCAGCGATACGTTTGCCGAAGCCACCGGGTCTGCACCACCCGCATAGGCCGAGCGCAATGTTTGTGCAAGCTTGATAGCGTCGGCGTTTTTGAGATACACCACATGGATATTACCGCTGCCCGCGGTGGGCTGATCCAGCTTGGCGACCAGTTCGCGCACGGTCGATACGCGCGCGCCGCCGGAGCTGCGCACAATCAGGCTGTTGGAACGCGGTTCGGCGGCAACGCTGATATTTCCATTGGCGTTATTGACAGCGCCTGGCGTGGTGCTGGTCTGATCGAGCAGGCGTTGCACTAGCACGGCAAGATCGGCTGCGGTGGCGTGCTGTAACGCAATGATTTCAAGTTCACCGGCCTGCGGTGCATCGAGTGCGGCGATGATGCGGCTGATGCGCCGCACATTCGCGGCGTAATCGGTAACCACCAGTGAGTTGGTACCCGGCGTAACCGTTACCACGTTGTTTGGTGCTACCAGCGGGCGCACCACGTTCAGCACATTGGCGGCTTGCTCGTACTGCAAACGAAACACCTGCGTGATGATTTGGTCCGCGCTGCCAGCCACGTTGCCGTTCGCACCCACCGGGCCGCCTTGCAGCTTGGCTTCGGTATCGGGCAGCACACGCCATACGCCGTTCATTTCAAGCATCGAATAACCCGCTACACGCAACTGCGCCTGTATCGCCTCCCACGCGCGCGCGCGGCTTAACGGGCGATCAAATTGCAGCGTGACAATGCCTTTGAGGCGCGGATCAATCACCACTTCGCGGCCAGTGGCCTGTGCGATGGTGCGCACGGCGGCTTCGAGTTCGACGCCGATCAGATTCAGTGTGATGTCTTGCGCGCGCACGGTGGCGGGTGCCAGCAGCACAAGCCCGGCGGACAGCAGAGCCATGCGCACAGCGCGTGTCAGTGATTTACGGGATTGCAGTGTTGCTACCATCGAAGCTCCGTAACGGGGTTTTGGCTGCCAGGGTTTTGACTGCTGTCTTGGGCCTGCGTTTTGCCCAGCAAGCCCAATAGGTTACCAAGTAACGCATCATCGTGCCGCGCCGCGCGCGCTGTTCCTGCAAAATGGCACGACCAGCGGCTTTTGAGGCTGCATTGCCCTTTGCCGTCCAAGCGTAACGAGCCTTGCGTGGTGCGCAACTCAAAATCGCCCGCAGAGGCATCTATTTGTCCGCGCAACGCATAATCGCCCAGCACTACGCCCTGTGCCAGTGCCGAGCGCACGTTTGTGAGCGTGATTTCCACATTGGGTTGTGCGGCTGTCTTTGCGCTGCCTGCCGATGAAAGTTGCATCGTGGATACGTTGATTTGCGCTGCACCCTCCAGTCCCAGCGTGTTAAATGGCGCACCCAGCCCCGCCAGTGCGTTCAGCGGCAGCGTGCCGCGCCAAGCCCTCACGTCAGCCGACCAGCCTGAAAATCCCAGGCGTACCGTGGCCAGAAGCGGCGGGCCAAAGTCTGACGAAGTGATGCGCAAGTCCCAGCGTGCGGGCCAAAGTTGGGGCGAAACATCCCATTGCACGCGTTGTGGTGTGTGCACAGCGTCGGCCCCGCCCACGCCGCTGGATAGCACCAGCACGCCGCTGCCGCGATGCCACAAGCAACGCGCGTGCGCGAGTTGCACGCGACTGCCGCTGGCACTGGCTAACCGCTGGGCCACCCAGGTAGCCGGAATGGCGTAGCCGATTGCCAGCACCATCAACCCCACCAGCAGCAGTGCGCCCGCCGCTGCACACCATCGCATCATGATTTATTAACCTATATAAATCAATAAGTTACACGCAGTGTGGCTGAGCCGCTGACGCGTCCGCTGGTGGCGTCGCGGGTGATGTTCAGGCTGTACAAGCGCTTTTGCACTTCGCTGTGGGCAAGCCATACGCCCAGACGTGCGCTTTCAACGCCTTTTAGGGTGATTGTGGTGGTGGCCTGGCCCGCGCTGGCGGCCTCGCGTACTTCGCCAACGATGGCGCCTGCACTGCTCAGTTCGCGTTCGGCGGAGGGCAATGTTGCTGTGACCGCATTGGTTGTCACTGGGGCTGCGCGTAGTTGGGCGGCTTGGGCGCGCATGGCCAGCACTTTGGCATCCAGCAATGTCAGCGTTGCGGGTGCCGCTTGCAGCACGCGCCACGCGGGGCGTATCAGCAGCGCAAACAACACCGCGCAAAGCACAATCAGTGTCATTGCAATAACCAGCAATCGTTCGCGTGCGGTGGCGTCAATCCAGCGTTGTTGCAGCATGGTGAAGGTTTAGCCCTTGGCGGGCGCTGCATCGCGCGCGCGTTCAAAATTCAGCCGCAGACGTTTGTTTTTATCGTCGGCGTCTCGCGTGCAACGTGCGCCTGCGCGCTGTAATGCGTCGCGCAGTACTGCGCTTTGGCAGACTGCTGCGCTGCGTTCCAGCGCTGCGTTGTCGGTGAACGTTGCCTGCAAGCCGCGCATGGAAATATCCAACGCCGTCAACGCAGAGGCACTGTCGCCATGCGTGAACAAGGCGAACAGGCCGAGCAGGGTGCTTGCCTCAGACTGCTCAGTGCCAGTGCGCGTGCGTTGCCACGCGGCTTCGAGTTGCAGCGCCGGTTCAAGCAGGCGGGGTGCGCCGGGCAGAGCTTGTGCCACGATGCGTTCCATTTCGGCGTGACGAGCGCTGATCTCGCGCTGTTGCTTCATGGCATAGAAGTTCAGCCCAATGATATTGACCACGATCAACGCCAGCAACGCGGCTATCGCAAAGCGCCCGCTGCGCTGCTGCAGGATGTTCGCGCAACACGCCAAAAAACGTGTTGCAGCATCGGGTGGCGAGAACGCAAATTGACGCAGATCCCATGCGGTATCGCGCGTGCGACGCAGCAGCGCGGCCGCACTCAGTGCTGTGCAGGGCACAGGTGCGCCGACCGATAGTTCACTACACGCGGGGTCGCTGAACCATTGCCGCTGTTTGAGCAACGCATCGTCTGCGGACGGCAACGCGGCGCTGAGCAACGGCGGTGCTACTCGCACCGCCTCGCCATTGGCCGCCCGCACCAGCCATGCCGGTGCGGGCTGTCCAGGCCATTGTCCCCACCACGCCGATGCTTTGGCGGGGAGGCCCGCTTCAGGCACAACCTGTGTCACTCGCAGGCCGGCAGCCGCCAATGCATCAAGACATTGTTTTAACCACGCGGCATCACAGGTGGCGGCTTCGCGTATGCGACCGTTTTCAAGCGCTGCGGCGGCGTAGTGTTGTGCGCCACCAGCACCTGTCAATTTATCGCCCAGCACATTGGCCAACGCTTGCTGCAGTTTCACGCCGTGCAGGGGCGGCAGGTCTAATGCCATGACTACACATCGCGTCAGCGGCGCTATGACAGCAATGGTGGCGTCGCGCGGCAGACGGCTGGCAGCGGTATTGAGCGCCGTCTGGATGTTGGCATGCGTGTCGCTGCCAGCCGTGATGGCGACAAAGTGCCACTGCGCTCCCGCAATGTCATGCGGTGCGAGCACGGCCCAGGTGGCCGGTGTCGCAGCGGTAACGGGATGCAGGGTGGATGGCAGCGGCATTGCAGGGAGATATTTTAAGTATTTGATTTATAATGATTTTTTCGACTTCTGACCAATGCGCCGCTTGAGTCAGGCTGTGAAGTTTAGCTGATTTCATTATTCTGTGCCCTGTTGCGTATCAGGACACTATTTTTAGGGATGATTGACGCCACTTAAAATAAGATACACAATAAAAATAATAAATAACTATAAAGGCACTATATGGAAGTATCAATGCGTGAATTTAAGTCACATTTAGCGCAATACGTCAGTAAAGCACAATCCGGCCAGCTCATTGAGCTAACTTCGCATCGCAAAGTCGTAGCCCGCCTTGCCGGGGTTTTGTCGGCGGATGGAACGGCGGTGTCGCGCTTGCTGGCGGCTGGGGCGGCTACCTGGCAAGGCGGCAAGCCTGCAGGCGCCGCACTTACGCTGCAATCCAAAGGCGTGCTCGCTTCACAAATGGTGCTGGAAGATCGCGGATGATTCTATTCTGTGATACATCCGCCTTATTGAAACTCTACATTACCGAGCCGCAAAGCGACGCACTCAAAGCCCGTGTACTGGAAGTAGAGGCCGTGGCGGTATGCCGAATTGCCTGGGCAGAAGCGCACGCTGCGTTTTCCAGGCGCGCGCGCGAAGTGCCTGAAGATACGGCTGTCATCGAGCAAGCCAAGGCAGCGCTCACCGCAGATTGGCCGCATTTTGTGGTGCTGGAGATTGACCAGCTACTGGTCGAGCGAGCCGGTGAATATGCCGATACTTTTGCTCTACGCGGTTACGACAGTATTCAGCTTGCAGCGGCTTTTGAAGCGGGACGTATCGCGCAATCGCCTATCTGCTTCGCGTGTTTTGATGCGCGCCTGAATAAGGCTGCAAAGGTGCTGGGTATGATGGGTTTGTAATGCACATCATTCAAAAATAGCGATAATTGCAGCAACTTGCAGCGAATCAATGCGAGCGCAATCTCTCTTAATCTCTTAAGGCAACTTGCCCAGCACCTGTTTCGCCGCTGCACGCGCGATGTCATCCACGGGCGCGGCGTTTTTCCACACCTGCACTGATGCCATCACATTGGTTTTCAGAAACGTGAGCGTCACGATCTTCGAAGGCGAGTTCGGAATGGTGAACGGTTTCAGGTAAGCGCCTTTGCCGATGCCGCTGACCGGTGTGATTTTTGCGCTGCCCGGCGCTTGCGCGATTTCTTTTTGCATGTCGAGGACGCGGTCGTAGTAGCGTTTGGCATCCGCGTTGTTGCGCATGGTGTGAAAGGTGACAAGGATGCCGCGTTCGGGCGGGCCATCTGCTTTTTGCAGGTTGTAGCCCTTGGGAAAATAACCGCACGACGTTTGATGGTCGTAACCGTTTTCAGCGGCGGGTTTTCCCTCGAAGCGGGACACTTCACCCAGCGGCCCACCTAGGAACTTGGCTGCATCCGCTTCGGGAAGTGCGGCGCAGGCGTCTGGTGCATCGGCCGCTTGCGCGGGTGCGCCGCCTGCGAACAACCCGGCCAGCAACAGAGGTAATAATTTGTGCAACATGATTATTCCTTTCTTGACGGAGAGAAAGCCTGCGGGGGGAGCGGGAATTTCAAACACTATTTTCACCAAAGTCTGATGTATCCTCACCCCGGAGGACGGTCGATTGCGGGGTATCGTGTCCGCCCTTATACTTTACTACTTGATGTCTGATCCAATTACCGCAATATTCAACTTGCAGCGACTTTTGAGGCAGGACGTATCGTGCAATCGCCTATCTGATTCGCGTGTTTTGTTGCTCCAGAGGTGGCAGCGTATGAAGATCGCACTTCAGATTCTTAAAGAGTTTTGGTTGCCATTTTTGGCGGCAGTAGGATGGACTGTCTTTAGTCTGCTTGACCAAACCGCCGACAAGGGGACACTTCGTGCCGCCGTTACTTCGTTTGGGCCATCCTTCTTTCTTGCGAGCTGGTTAGTGGCTCAGTGGTATCGAGTAAGAAAGCAACAAAAGGTTGAAGCCGGATTAGGCGGTATCGAGGCTCGTGTCCAGCAGATGCTCGTTGATTTAGATGAGAAAACTAAGGACATCGTAGGGCAAATCACAGGTGGCGGCAGCGCTTGTTATTTTATCTCTATTTCATCGAATTCAGTCGTCAATGCACTGTTGATTCATCATGGGAAGTATCCCCTCTACTGGATAAACGCTCGCGTTGTTGACCTTGATATATTTGATTTTCAAAATCACACACCGAATGCCCTTCAGATGTCAGAAACAATACACCAATTTAGCGATTCGATCCCGGGGCACGCCAGGCAAATTAACAACTGTTTTACCTCGAGCCAAGCCAATACACGGCGTTCAATATTTTCTTCTCGGCACGAAATGGCAGTTTTACGCAACGCCTGCGTTGCGTAAATGTGAGCGGGACTTGGCTCTCTGCTACACGTGTGTGTAGGGCAGTCGAAAACAATGTCGATCTTTTGTGCGAAAATATTCCTCTGGGATTTCCGCGAAACTCTCTGGGTGAGGTGGATTGGGATTAACTGGGCGATTTATGGAATTGGCTACGATAGCACTAAGATGGAGATACAATAAAACGATGAGTTACGATATTTTCTGTGCTTGGTGCTACGCAGCAATTACTTCGGACTGAACTTCTTCTTACGCATAAATGCGCCAAAGTTTGCGCAGCACGACATCAAGTAGTGTTGTGTTTTTCTTCTGACCAACCGGTAAGCGGCGCATCGGGATATTTATCTGCTGTGATGTAACTTGAGAGTGCGGAGTTTACCCCGGGCGAGATCTTATGTGGCCAAGCGGAACATCTCCATGGTCGCGTGATCTTGCCTTTCGAAGATGAATTTCTCGATGAAATCGCTTTGGGGGTTATTCAAGAGAAATTCGGGCAAGGTTTGGCG
>CANKUB010000109.1 GCA_947486575.1 Betaproteobacteria bacterium
CGTGACGCTGTATCAGCTGGTCAGTGGACGCTTGCCATTCGTGGGTGACTCGATGGCGCAACTCATGTTTAAAATCGCAAACGAACCGCATGTGGATATTCGTCAGCACAACCCGGCTGTGCCGGCGTGTGTCGCAGCGATTGCCAATAAAGCGCTTGCCAAAGAACCGGAACAGCGGTATCAAAGCTGTGACCAAATGGCCAAGGCGCTTCGCCTGTGCCTGAGCAGTCTCAAGGTACCGAATAAACCCCCAGTAGAGGCGGCTTGAGCCAGGACTGAAAATGACCCCTGAAATCAAACAATTCGATATGGCCAGCGCGACCGACGTAGGAAGGGTGCGCGCCCATAATGAAGACAGCATGGCGGCTGACCCGGGTATCGGTCTGGCAACGCTGGCCGATGGTATGGGTGGTTACAACGCAGGCGAGGTGGCCAGTGGCATTGCCGTGGCCATGGTGCCGACTGAAATGCGCCTGCTGATGGACAAACAGGCTTTGAAAGGGTTGAAGGACGAAGACGTGGAAGCGTTAATCACCACGCAAGCGTCCAAAGTCAATACGGCGATTTATACCGCTGCGCAAGACCAGGCCCAGTATGCGGGTATGGGAACCACGCTGGTGATCGCCTACTGGCATGGCGATCGGGTGACAGTAGGGCATCTCGGAGACTCGCGCTGCTACCGTTTGCGTGGCGAAGAAATCAAGGCGTTGACGCGCGATCACTCATGGATACAAGAGCAGATTGATGCCGGTCTGATGACGTACGAGCAGGCGCGCGCGTCCAAAAAGAAGAACCTTGTCACGCGGGCGTGCGGCATCGATCCGAATGTCGTGCCTGAAGTACATACACACGATGTGGTGGCGGGTGATATTTATGTTTTATGTTCCGACGGCCTCTATGACATGGTGCCGGATGAGGATATTCATTTAACGGTGTCGTCGCTTAAATCGAATTTGCCACTGGCTGCGCAGCAATTGTTGCAGCAGGCCAATGATGCGGGCGGTCGCGACAATATCACGGTGGTTCTGGTGCATGTGCTCAAGGTGGCACACGCGCCAGTGGGATTTTTTGCACGCTTGAAAAACTGGTTTAAATAAGTTTTGGGGAAATAATCATGGCGAAGGTGATACTCAGTCTTGAAGGCTCGGTGATCCGGGAAATGAATCTGGATAAAGAGCGAGTGACCATTGGTCGCAAGCCGCAGAACGATATTCAGATTGAAAATCTGGCAGTGAGCAGCGAGCACGCTCGCATCGTGACGATACTGAACGACTCGTTTCTGGAGGACATGGGGTCTACCAATGGCACGTTAGTCAATGGTAACCCGATTAAGAAGCACATCCTGCAGAATAACGATGTCATAGAAATCGGAAAATACACGCTAAAGTTTGTCAATGATGCGCCAGTGGCGGCGCAAGCGTCGCCAGAGGACTTTGAGCGAACCATGGTGTTGCGCGCGCCACCCGCACAACGGGCACCCGTTGCGGCGCCTGCAGCGGAACCCAAGGGTGAGACCATGCCGAGAATGGCCGCTGTGCCCAAACCTGCGCCAGCGCCTGTGGCGGCGTCTGCACCACCTGCGGCTGCTGCGAAACCGGCTGCGGCGCCTGCTGCAGCGCCTGCGGCGGCCAGCGCGGCACAGCAGGCGTGGATTCAGATCATGAGCGGTCCGGGTGTCGGCAAAGAAGCGCCGCTGACGAAAAATCTTACTACGCTGGGTAAGCCAGGTGTTCAGGTTGCGGTGATCACCAAGCGTCCGCAAGGCTACTTCATTACGCATGTGGAAGGCGCCAGTTTCCCCGTATTGAACAACAAGAAACTGGATACCCAGGCGCACTTGCTGGGTGATCACGATCTGATCGAAATAGCCGGCGTTAAAATGGAATTTTTCTTCAGGCAGTCGAACGCCTGAATCCTGCGTTCATGACCGCCCGGCGTTACCCGGTAGGGCGCAATGCCTGTTCTAAAAGTTTGAGCGACGTAATCATATGAAAAAACACCTGCTGCGAATGATCGTGGGACTGTGTATCGTCGCGGCGTTCTTTTTTCATGCGCGTGCCGATTATGAATTGCCGTTCATCCGCAAGCTGGAGAACATCGCTTCCGATGCACGGCTCGCTTTAACCATGCCCGGCGGAGTGGATCCCAGTGTCGTCATACTTGATATCGACGAAAAGAGCTTAAAGGAGCGAGAGCAGGGTGGCGAGGGGCGCTGGCCCTGGCCGCGCGACCGTCTTGCGCTTTTGATCGACAAGCTTTTTGATAAATATCAGATCGAAGTTCTCGGTTTCGACGTGGTGTTCGCTGAGCGTGATGAAACCTCCGGCGTGCGCGTGCTTGATCGTCTGGCGGGCAAGGAGTTGAGCAAGGTTGTGCAATTCCAGAAAGAACTGGATAAGTTGCGCCCGGAACTGGATTACGACGCCATATTCGCCAACAAAATGCGCAATCGGAAAATTGTGCTGGGCTACACCTTCAATAAAGAAAATGAAAAGAAGGGGTTATTGCCCAAGGCAGTATTCGATGAGGCTTACCTGGGTGGGCACAAGTTGGGGCCGGTAGAACCTTGGTCCGGGTATAGCGGCAATATAAAAATATTGCAGGAAAATGCAGCCAGCGGAGGGCACTTCAATCCCGACAACGATATCGATGGGGTGCTGCGCAAGGTGCCAATGGTCATTCCGTATGCGGGACAATATTACGAATCGTTATCGCTGGCTATTGTGCGTAGTCACCTGGGTATGCCTCCGATCAAGCTGGTGTTTGCGGACTATTCCGGTGGCGACGCCGAACTAGAAGAGCTATTCATAGCGGGATTGAAGATCCCGGTGGATAACAAGGCGCGCGCGCTGATCCCGTACCGCGGGCCTGGTCGCAGTTTTAAATACATATCAATATCGGATGTCATGAATGATCGTGTTGATGTATCGGCTTTGCGCGGGAAGCTCGCACTGGTCGGCACCTCGGCGCCGGGCTTGCTGGACCTTCGGGTTTCCCCGGTCGATCCCACGTACCCGGGGGTTGAAGCTCACGCCAATCTGGTTGCGGGCATTCTGGACGAAAAGTTGAAACGTGAACCCGCCTATGCCGATGGATTGCAGCTGATCGTGGTGATTCTGGTGGGCTTGGTGCTGGCGATTTTGTTACCGTTTTTAAGCATCGTCAGTGCAACTATCCTGAGCGTTCTTATCACGGCATCAGTAATTGGCGTCAATCTGGCTTTATACCAATATGGCAATTTTGTACTACCTGTAGCAGGCAATGTGCTTTTGATATTGGCGCTGTTTACGCTGAATTCAGTGTGGGGCTATTTCACTGAAACGCGCAGCAAGAAGCAGATTACCGCGCAGTTTGGGCAATACATACCGCCCGAAATCGCCCAACAGATAGCGAAAGACCCCAGTACCGTTTCTTTTGAACCAACCTCACGTGAATGTACGGTGCTGTTTACCGACGTACGCGGGTTCACCACCATTTCAGAGGGTTTGGACCCCAAGGCATTGTCGGAACTCATGAACGAATTTCTGACGCCGCTTACCGAAGTGATTTTTAAACATCACGGCACCATCGACAAATACATGGGCGATTGCATCATGGCGTTCTGGGGTGCGCCGCTGGCCAATCCCGATCACGCGCATGCCGGTATCGTTGCGGGGCTCGAAATGCACCGTGTTCTCGCTGAATTGCAACCCAAGTTCAAGGAAAAATATAAACTTGAAATCAAGATTGGGGTGGGCCTGAATACGGGCCGCATGAGTGTTGGCAATATGGGCTCCAAAATTCGCCGCGCGTATACCGTGATGGGTGATGCGGTGAATCTGGCTTCGCGGCTGGAAGGCATTACCAAAGAATATGGCGCAGATATTATCGTGGGTGAAGAAACCATGAAGGCCGCACCGAATATGGTATTCCGTGAATTGGACAAAGTGCGCGTCAAAGGCAAGGAAAACGCTGTCAAGATATTTCAGCCCATTGGTCCGCGCAGTGAAGTGAGCGAAGACACCATCAAGCGCCTGGAAGCGTTTCAGGAAGCGCTGGCGACCTATCGCAGGCAGGAATGGGATAGGGCAGAGGCGCTGCTGCAACAATTGAAGGAAACGTCGCCGGGGAACAAGCTCTATGAGTTGTTTTTGTTGCGCATCCCTATTTTGCGTGAGAAAGACCTGGGTGCCGACTGGGACGGTGCTTTTACCTTCGAAACGAAGTAGCCAATGCAACTACAGCAATTGCGACCGATCCAGCCGATTTTCTAGTGCCGGTACCGGGATTGAGCATCGATTTGGCTAAAAACAGCCCGGCATTGATTCGCAATATCTGCAATTGTGATGATTTGTGGCGTACAGGCGATAATATCGGTAATCTTCGTTATCTCATCATAGAATCCGTATTTTCAGGTGCGGTGCGGAAATCGGTAATACAGGCTTGAAGCGGATGTCCATGCTTGTTGGTGGAACAGTTTTCGATATTGATGCCAACACAGTGGCGGCAGATGTTCGTTTTTTTGACAGGATAGACTTGTGTTGAACGTAATCATTGTTGTGGGGGCGATATGAGTTCGGTACTCCAGAGCAAACCTGCGCCGCAGGATCCTATGGCTGAAAAGCTGGGATTCCAGCAGCGGCTGCAGGGGATGACCAACAAGATTCATGGGTCAAAAAATATCGAAGAGATATTGACCGAGATTTCAACAGAGCTTTGCGGGCTGTTTTTTTCCGACCGGCTCACGATCTATCTGACGAGCGAAGACAAAGGCTCGATCATTTCGAAAGTCAAAATCGGCTTGAATTCCTTCAAGGACATCAAGCTGCCGATCAATGAGCAGTCGGTTGCCGGATTTGTTGCCGTCAACAAACGTGTGCTGAATATTCGTGATGTATACGAGGATGCTGATCTCAAGGCGATCAGTCCGCAACTGAATTTTCTCAAGGCAGTCGATGCCAAAACCGGCTACCGCACCAAGCAGATGCTGGTGGCGCCGATTGTGGAAGCAAAGACGCGTGAACTGATCGGCATTATTCAGATTATCAATACCAAGAACGGCCAGGCTTTTCCGCAGTACATGGATGAAGGTGTTTTGCAGTTGTGCGAAACCCTGGCGATCGCGTTTCGCGCACGGCAAGGCGCGCCCAGCATGCAGGTGCGCGGGAAGTACGATGCGCTGGTAACTGATGCGGTGATATCCGCAGAAGAACTGGAGCTCGCGCAACGCTCGTCACGGCGCAAGAACCTCGATCTTGAAACGGTGCTGATTGATGAATTTCAGGTCAAGGTGCCGGTATTGGGTGCTGCACTCGCTGCTTTTTTTGGCGTAGGTTACGAATCGTTCAAGGCGGATCGTATCAAGCCTCCCGATTTGCTACGCAATATGAGCCGGGAATTCTGTCTGACGAATCAATGGATTCCGCTGGACGATACGAAAGACGGTATTGTGGTGATGACGCCAGACGTGGAGCGCACGCGCACGTCGCGCATGGTTGCCAACGTTTACCCGAAAAACAAGATCGTTTACTGCGTCACGACGCAACGTGAATTCATTGCCACGCTGGATCATATGTTTGGCGCCAATACCGGGCTGCAGGATTCCGGCAATATTGATGATTTGCTGGGCGGCCTTGATGAAGAAACGGAGAGTCTGGAGGCTGGCGGCGATGACATTGCCAGCGCAGCCAGCGATAACGAACTGGTCAAGCTGGTTAACAAAGTGATCATTGATGCGTATCAGCAGGGCGCATCGGACATCCACATTGAACCGTATCCCGGCAAAGGCAAAACGGAAATCCGTTTCCGCAAAGATGGCTCGCTGACACCTTACATTCAAGTGCCTGCAAGTTATCGCAATGCGTTGGCCGCGCGGCTGAAGATCATGTGCGATCTGGACATATCCGAGCGACGCAAACCACAAGACGGCAAGATTAAATTCAAGAAATTCGGGCCGCTGGATATTGAGCTGCGCGTTGCCACTATCCCAACGGCGGGCGGTGTCGAAGACATCGTGATGCGTATTCTTGCTGCGGGCGAGCCGATACCCCTCGATAAGCTGGGGCTTTCAAAGCGCAATCAAGCGCTGTGTATCGCGGCCATTGAAAAGCCGTATGGTCTGTTTTTCGTATGCGGGCCAACCGGTTCCGGTAAAACCACCACGCTGCATTCGGTGCTTGGCTATTTGAATAAGCCGGACACCAAAATCTGGACGGCCGAAGACCCGGTTGAAATTACGCAAAAGGGTCTGCGTCAGGTGCAGATCAATAAAAAGGCCGGGCTGGAGTTTTCCATCATCATGAAGGCGTTTCTGCGTGCCGATCCCGACATCATCATGGTTGGCGAGATGCGCGACAAAGAGACCGTCTCCACCGGCATTGAGGCGTCGCTCACGGGCCACCTGGTGTTTGCAACCTTGCATACCAACAGTGCGCCGGAATCGATTATTCGCCTGCTCGATATGGGTATGGATCCCTTTAACTTTGCCGATGCGTTGCTGGGTATTCTGGCGCAACGTCTGGCCAAGCGCTTGTGCGGCAAATGCAAGGAGCCGCATCCGGCTACGGATGAAGAAGTGAACTCGTTGCTTGACGAGTACGCGCTGGAATTGTTGAATACCGAGCCGTGGAAAAAAGACCCGCAGGCCGAGCGCGCCAAGGTGCTGGAATTTTGGCACAAGGAGTTCGGCGATCAGAATGGCCAGATTACAATTAATTCGGCGAAGGGTTGCGACACTTGCGGTGGCACCGGTTACAAGGGGCGTGTGGGTTTGCACGAATTGATGATCGGCACTGATCGCGTCAAGAAAAACATTCAGGAGCACGCCCGTGTCGCCCAAATGTTTGCCACCGCGCTCGAAGAAGGTATGCGCACACTGAAGCAGGACGGCATTGAAAAGGTGTTGCAGGGCGTTACCGATATCAAGCAGGTGCGCGCGGTGTGTATCAAGTAACAGGGGCTATCCTGCAATGAACGATAGCATGCCCGCGCCGAATCATTCGGATCTTGCAGAACGCCTCGAGCAGTTGCTGGGCATTGGCGTTGCCCTGTCGCGCGAACGCGATATCAACAAACTGCTGGAAATTATTTTACTTGCTGCCAAAGATGTAACCAACGCAGACGGCGGCACCCTTTACCGTATGTCGGATGACAAGGTACTCGAGTTCGCGATCTTGCGAAATGATACCCTAGGCATTGCGATGGGCGGCACCACGGGCGTGGAAATACCGTTTTATCCAATTCAATTGTTTTTGGAAGGCGGCGAGAAAAACACAAAGATGGTAGCTGCGCATGCCGTCCACAGCGGCAGATCAGTGAACATCGCCGATGCCTATACCGAGCAGGGTTTTGATTTCAGCGGTACCAAGAATTTCGACAAAAAAACGGGTTATGGGTCACACTCGTTTCTGACGGTGCCGATGAAAAATCATGAAAATGAAATCATCGGCGTGTTGCAATTGATCAATGCAAAAGACCGTGGTTCCGGCGCGGTGCAGCCGTTCTCGGATTCTGATCAGCATCTCGCGGAGTCGTTGGCATCCCAGGCGGCCATCGCGCTTACCAACCGGCTGCTGATTAACCATCTGGAATCGTTGTTTGAATCATTTATCAGTTTGATTAACGCGGCAATCGACGATAAATCGCCCTACACCGGCGGGCACTGCAATCGCGTACCGGAGCTAACCATGCTGCTCGCCGATGCGGTGACCAAAACCCGCGTCGGGCCGCTCAAAGATTTTGCGATGACCGAGCGCGATCGTTATGAGTTGCGTATCGCAGGCTTGCTGCACGATTGCGGCAAAATTACCACGCCCGTGCACGTGGTGGATAAGGCCACCAAGCTCGAAACCATTTATGACCGTATTAATATGGTAGACACTCGCTTTGAGATTATTAAGCGAGATATGCAGATTGCCGCATTGCGCGCGCAGATCAGCGAGCAAGACCTCGATGCCCGGTTAAAGGCGATTGATGCTGATCGGGCATTTTTGCGCCACACCAATGTGGGTGGCGAGTTCATGCGTGACGAAGACGTAGAGCGCGTCAAGCAGATATCAACGGGTTATCGCTGGGTTGACCCTGCGGGTGTGGAATGCAATTTCCTGTCGGACGACGAAGTTAAAAATCTCACCATACGCGCCGGTACGTTAACCGGCGAAGAACGCAAGGTCATCAATCACCATATTGATCTAACCATAGATATGCTCGAAGCGTTGCCATGGCCCAAGCACCTGACCAACGTGCCTGAATACGCAGGTGGGCATCACGAGCGCATGGACGGCAAAGGCTACCCGCGTGGTCTCATGCGCGAGCAAATGTCGGTGCAGGCGCGCTGCATGGGTATAGCAGACATATTCGAGGCGCTAACCGCCAAAGACCGGCCCTACAAAAAAGGCAAAACGCTCACTGAATCGCTGAGTATTCTGGGCAAAATGAAGCTCGGCCTGCACGTAGACCCTGATTTATTTGATATTTTCATGTGGGAACGGGTGTACGAAACCTACGCTAAACAATATATGTCGCCCGAGCAGATAGATGCGGTGGATTTGGGTAAAGTGCCTGGGTATGTGCCGCCACCTGCGCCTTAACACAGCCGCGAGAAGTGACAAATATTGTCAGGGTTCGCCAGAGATGGCTAACGCTAATTTCGAGTTTGACGTTTTTTGCAGGTATTGATGTAAATCTGATGACATTAAATTCCGTACTGTAAATAGGTTTTAAAGGATAAAGATCGGAATTTTTATAAGCATTTGTTTTTAAAGGAATTTATATTTTTATTGACAGTGTTTAAAAAGCTGGCTTTGCAATTGCTTATAGAGTATCCGCAAGTGTGATTTTGATGTGTTCGTAGTAATCGTGTTTTAACCCTTAAAGGAGTTTTTTAATGAAACGTATGCAAAAAGGTTTTACCTTGATCGAACTGATGATTGTGGTTGCGATTATCGGTATTCTGGCGGCTATCGCCATTCCGGCGTATCAGGATTACATCGCCAAAGCCAAAGCGTCGTCTGCTCTGTCAGATATCCGTGGTGGACAAACAGCCTATGAAGTGCTCGCTGCGACTGGTGCTGCGACAGGTGTGACGCCTTCAACTATCGGTCTAACTGCTACGACAGCCCACTGCACACTTACCACCGCTGACACAGTGGCGGGCGCTGTTACCACTGGTGCGATATCCTGTGCGATCCTTAATCCCGGTTCATTGGGTGCTGGCGCTGCGATTCAGTACAATCGTTCTACGGATGGCTTGTACACCTGCATAACGACTAATATTGTTGCAAAATATCGCCCGACTGGTTGCACCTAAGTCAGGCATCTGCTTTTCCCACTGGCGCTTGTCGCCGGTAAATCAACAACGCCACCTTTGGGTGGCGTTGTTGTTGTGGCACGTTGAATGTTGTGGTTTCCCTGGGCGATGATATGCAATTGCGCTGGAAGGTAGTGCTGCCGATGTTAATGCTGGCGCTGGTTGCGGGGCTGTATTGGCCATCGTTGCACTATGCCGTATTTTTTGATGATGTGGATTTTTTCAATCACAATGGCCTGAACAACATATTTATTGCCGGGCCCAAGCTTGATCTGCGCTGGTTGCCGTTTTTTCTGACGGCATGGATAGATCTCATTTTTGATGACAAGATTTTTGCGCAACGTCTCATCAACGTGGGCTTGCATCTGACAACAGGGTTTGTGCTGTACACCCTGATTAAGCAGGTGAGTGATCGCGCATCACTCCATCGCAATAACGAGCGCGCAGCGCTGGCTGCGGCACTGCTGTTCTTGCTGCACCCGCTGGCGGTTTACGCCGTGGGTTACCTCATACAACGCCCCATCATGATGGCCACGCTGTTTGGCCTTCTGGCGCTTAATACCTACTTTGATGGTTTGGTTACGCGTAAAAAAGCTTACTTTGTATTTTCGGCCTTGTTTTACCTGCTTTCCGCGTTCAGCAAAGAGCATGCGGTGCTGATACCCGTTGCCGCCCTGGCGCTGACACCGCTGGCTGTGCCGCTGTCACGGCAAATCTGGCGTCAACTGGTATTGCCCTGTGCGTTGTATCTGCCGATAGCCATTCTGGTCATTTTCAAGCGCCTTAGCACTGTTGGAAACGCCTATGAGCCTTTTGCAGAGGATTTGATCAACCTCAGCGCGCTGAACGTAAGCCCCAGTGTACTCTGGGTGTTGAGCGTGATGACGCAGGCCGCATTGTTCTTTAAGTACTTGGGGTTCACTGTGCTGCCGAATCCGGAATGGATGTCCATCGACATGCGACCGCCGTTTGCTGCTCAACTGGGTCAGCCTGAGTACTGGTTTGGCGTGCTGGCACTTTGCATTTATGGCGTTACGGCGTTGTATTGGCTGCTTAAAGGCGGGCGGCGTGGTTTGGTTGGGTACGCCTTGCTTGCACCTTTGCTGCTGTTCGCAGTGGAGTTCGCCACCGTACGACTCCAGGAGCCGTTTGTGCTTTATCGCGCGTATTTGTGGATTCCGGTGCTGTTTATGATGATTCCCGCTTTAACGTATGGGCTGTCTGGCAGACTGTTCTGGGCGATGATTCTGGTAGTCGCGGGTATTTTTGCTGTGGCGTCAACAGATCGCCTGAACAGTTTTTCCAGCAGCCATGCACTGTGGGACGATGCGGTAAAAAAACTGCCCGATAACCTGGCGCCCGGCTCGGCCAGAGCCTACACCAATCGCTGCCAGCACAATATGCGGCGCGGCGATCTGGTGACGGCTATCGCAGACTGTACGCATGGGCTTGAGGCAAACCCGAAGTTCAAGCTGGCATACCAGCACCGCGCACTCGCCTATATGAAGCAGGGAAACACGCAAAAGGCGCTGGCGGATGCGCAAACCATGAAGCAGTTGTATCCGCAGGATTTGGAAGGCATTATCCTGACGGGGGTGATCTATCAAAGCGCAGGCCAGATTGATGCGGCTATGGCGAGTTTTGAAATAGCGTGTAAGCGGAATGCATTCACGGCGTGTGTTGCGTGGAAGGAATTGAAGGCGATTCGCTAGAGATGGCAATAGCGATAGAATGCTATGCAGATCAGGCACGTTTAAAGAAGGAAATTCTCCGATGTTTCTCAAGTGGCTAAATACAGACGAGGTTGATACTTTCGCGCGAGCCTTGGCGCAAGACCTGGCCGGGCGTTTACCTGTGTCCGCTACGGTGGGCAGTAAGCCGCCTACACCCGCTCGCACGAGTGCCACTCGCGAAGCCATTGAGGCGAGAGCGGTCGCTTTTGCACGAAAAAACAAGGTGAACTGGTACAAAAGAGCGCACCTGACCAATACCTTTAAATGGGCGTTGCGCGAGGCAGGGTACGATGACAAATTCGTTAATGCGTGGACGTATGACGTGGCACTTTTTTTGTCGTCGAAACAGTTAAAGCCGTGAAAACCTGCGTGTGTGGAGCGGGTGTGCGCACTGACAGATAAATCATGTATTGCAGTGGGTAAGAACGATTACAGCTATGCGTAAATTGAAAGACTTTTTGCGCGCTTGCCTTGATCGTCTGCAGGGGCGACTGAATGGCGTGGCGCCGCCAGATGCAGATAGTCAATCCAGGCAAGCCACGAAAGCGACACTCGATAAAGCGTTTGCGCTGCATCAAGCAGGCAAGCTCGATGAAGCAGAGGCGATCTATAACGCAGTACTGCGGCAGCAGCCTGATAACGTCAGCGTGCTACACGATTTAGGTGTAGTGCATGCGCAACGCGGTGAATTTGCGAGAGCAGCGGAATTGATACGCAGAGCCGTGGAGATCGCTCCAGACAAGGCGACTTACCATTCAACGCTCGGAAATATTCTCATGGATATTGGTTTTTATAACGATGCTGTCGCCAGCCATGATAGAGCGCTTGTTATTACGCCCGATTCTGCCGAGGTGTTGGTTAGCCGCGGCACTGCGCTGTTTCGTAGCGGGCAGCAAGAGGCGGCGATGGCAAGCTTTGGCCGTGCGCTGGCGATTAGCCCCGATTACGTTGATGCGCATTGCAACTGTGGCAGCGTGCTGGCATCCTTGAAGCGATATACCGAGGCGATAGTCAGCTACGATCGCGCCATCGCGATAGACCCCGGATGCGCAGAGGCGTTTGCAGATCGAGGGGTCGCGTTGGTGGAATTGGGCCGGTACGATGAAGCGTTGCGCAGTTATGACCGTGCATTGACCATCAGGCCTGATTATCCCGATGCGCTAAACAACCGTGGTGTGCTATTCATGATGATGCGCTCCTATGAGCGGGCGGCGCAAAACTTTGCCCAGCTAGTCGAGTTAGCCCCTGATTTTAGTCACGCGTTGGACAATAGGTTCCGTGCAAATCTGCTGGCCTGCAACTGGAAGTCCCATGGTGTAGATCGAGAATATCTTTGCGCGCAAGTGCGTGCTGGCAAGCGTGCGGTGCAGCCGTTCGCATTTCTCGCCATATCAGACAATGGTGCGGATATCCTGACGTGCGCCCAGACATTTGTGGCGCATGTGTATCCGCCGTCTGCCAAACCATTGTGGGCGGGTGAGCGCTATCAGCATGACAGAATTCGTATTGCCTATCTGTCAGCGGATTTGCGTGAACATGCGGTTTCGTATTTGATTGCAGATTTAATCGAGCAGCATGATAAAACCCGATTCGAGGTATCCGCCTGGTCGTTCGGGCCGGGTGTTGAAGATGGCATGCGTGCAAGGTTACGCAAATCGTTTGAACACTTTCATGATGTGGAGCACCTGACCGATACTGAGATTGCAACCAGGCTGCGCGCGCAGGAAATTGATATTGTGGTTGATCTGATGGGATTCACACAAGGCAGTCGCACCGCGATACTGGTCCATCGCGCCGCGCCGATTCAGGTCAATTACATTGGCTATGTCAGCACCATGGGTGCGGGCTATATGGATTACATCATCGGCGATGCGGGCGTAATTCCGCTGGAGCACGAAGCGTTCTACGCGGAAAAGGTCGCGCGTCTGCCTGATGTTTATCAGGTGAACGATTCAAAGCGAGTGATTGCATCTCGCACACCCAGTCGCGCGGAGGTGGGATTGCCGGAGACGGGTTTTGTATTCTGCTGCTTCAACAATAACTACAAAATTACGCCCGAGGTTTTTGAACTCTGGATACGGCTGCTGAAGCGCGTCGAGGGCAGTGTGTTGTGGTTGGTGGCGGGCGATGTGACTGCGTCCCGTAACCTGCGGTTGGAGGCCGAGGCAAGAGGCATAGCGGCGGATCGATTGGTGTTCGCAAAGTATGCGCAGCCGCCTGAGTATCTGGCGCGCTATCGGTTGGCAGATTTATTTTTAGACACGCTGCCATACAACGCCGGTGCCACCGCCAGCGATGCGCTATGGGTGGGCTTGCCTGTGCTGACCTGCATGGGTAACGCTTTTCCGGGAAGAATGGCCGCGAGTTTGCTGCGAGCCGTAGGCCTGACAGAATTGATTACTGGCAACCACGCAGACTATGAAGCGATGGCGATCAAGCTGGCAACGACCCCAGCGTTGTTAAGTGACTTGAAGATGAGGCTCGCGCAGAACAAAATTACCCACCCGTTGTTTGACGTAGACCGTTTCACGCGGCATATCGAATCTGCGTACACCACGATGTATGAACGTTATCAGCGTGGAGAATCACCACAGAGTTTTTCGGTGCAAGCCATACCTTGATGCTTTGTAACCTTTTGTTTTTATTGACTATTTATTAACCGGCGATTGCGGGTCAATCAGATAAGCCACTATATGCGCAATCTGCTCCGGCGTGAGAAAGCCACTCGCGCCCAGGCGCGGCATATTCGAGCAGGGCATGAACGCCCAGGCATTGTAGATGCGTTCGTAGGTGTAGCGCGCTACCGCTTCTGAGTCGCCGTGTTGCGTGCCGTAACCGGTTAGCGCCGGGCCTACGTTGCCTGCATTCACTTCTTTGGCATCCATCAAATGGCAGTTGATGCACAGTGCGCCGTTGGCTGACAGCTTTTCAACCTGGCCGTTGATGATGCGTTGGCCGCGTCCGTCAGCCACCAGTTGTGCGCCGGTTTTCCAATCGCCGGTCAGCTTGCCGGATGCCGGATATTTGATGCTGTCGCGTGCAGTTTTTACGATGGTTGCGGAGTGCTCTTGGGTGAGTTTGGCGCCGCCAGGTGAGCTGCACGCGCGCTGCGATTCGTCCTGGGTGGTGCGGCGTAACAATGCTGGCGCGCCCAGTGTGTGCGCCTCTGTCACCATTTGCTCAGCGCGCTGGGCGGTGGATTCTGCGTCGGGAAATGTGGCACAGCCTGCAACGACGGCGACTGTTGCAGACAACAGCAAAAGCGACTTCGCGTAGATCATCGCCGCACTCCGGGCAATTTGATTTCACCACCATTGGCTGAATAATTCAGATACGTGGTAATCGCCACTGACAAATCCGAGGCAAACCCCAGATCAGCCAAACGCATTTGCCAGAAGCAATCGTATAGCCGGTGCTGCATGGTGCGCACGGTGCTGTGGGTGCCGCGATAGGCAGGCCAGCCGGTGGCTATAACCTCGCGCATTTCTTCCGGCTTGGTCATGTTGGGTAATTCCTGAAGGCGGATGCGTTTGCCGGATTCGCCGTGGCAGGTGACGCAGGCAAAATCCAGCGGGCCGCTGCGGCGGTAAAACGCATACTCGCCCGCTTTGTACATTTCGCGTTCTTGTGCGTGGTTCAGACGTACATTCATGCGCAGGCCGTTGGAAGCGGCACCGACGTAGCTCACCAGCGCTTCCAGTTCGGAATCTTTGTCCAGCGTGCCAAAACGATCACGAACAATGTCTTCGCGCTTGAATCCTTGCAACTCGACCATGCAGGTGAGTAGGCGCGATTCGAGGTCTTGCACTTTGTTGGTGTCGGCAAAGTAGCGCGGCAGTGTGGCGAACACGCCTTTGACAACGCCCGGCCCCTGACCTAAATCACAACGTTCCAGCGACGTGTTTTTGGGCCCGCGTTTGTCGTTGAACAACCGCTGACCGCGTTCTACCCATAAGTCACCGGGATTGTCCTCGGCCAGCATTTGCCTGCCTACGGCCAAGCCGTCGTATGCTTTAAAGCCGTCAGCAGCCTTGTTTTGCGCCGAAACTGGATAAACGGTCGCCGCAAAAACCATTGCCGCAGCCGCGATGCGGCAACGTGCGTTCATGAATTCCCCCTTAACGACGTGACGGCACGGCACTGCTAACCCGCAGTAACCGTCGCCTCATCGGTGCGCTTATCGTTTTTGGTATCGGTCCAGTTTACGACAATTTTGTCGCCCACTTTCGCGCCTTTGACGCGCACCGCGAACACCGGATTGCGTGACACAGCCTGACTCCACTGGCCCTCGTACACCGTGTTGCCGTTGTGCGTAACCGTCATGCTTTGAATAAAGTGCATGGGCACCAGCGCACCTGCCGCGTCGCGGCGCTGGCCGGTTTCCATCGGATGTGCTACCAGCACTCTGATATCAGCTACATCGCCCTTGAGCAACGCGCGTATTTTCATTGGTTCTGCCATGATGATTCCTTGCGTGTGTGGGTTAGCCGCAGCCACCGACGGTGATCTTGACTTCTTTCACCGCCATGAAAAATTTGCCATCGGCCTTGATGATGGCGCGCACGTTCGACGTTTGGCCCATCTTGATGCGCACGTAGGCGTAGGGTTCCGCGCCGTTGGCGAAATCCATTGTTGCTGCCAGCGGGAACGGATTTTTTTCGGCGATGATCGAAATCGATTGCGTGTTGGGGATACGGCTCACCACTTCAATCGGCACTACGGCGCCGTTTTCTGCAATGTCGGGCGCGGTGATGATGATGTCGCGGCTTTCGGCAGCGGCGCTTGCCCCCAGCGTTTTAATGGCTTCGGCAGCGGCTTTGGATTCAAAGCCAGATTTGTTCCACACCGCTGCGGCGGCTTGCGTGGTTTTCAGCAAACCCGCTGCGGCGATGACGGCTAACGCGCTGGCGCTGCCGCTGAATTTGATAAACGTTCTGCGTAAATTATTCATGAGTGTTCCTGGTATTTCTGCACCGAAGAAAGACATGCCCAGATTGCCCAAATCGGGTCGATGTCAGCGCTTTTCAAGCGCATTATAAAATAATCAAATAAAACAAATGCTTACGACTTTTCTGGGGTCTGTTTGGTGGCACGCTTGCGGGCTGCTCGCGGCTTTGCAGGTAATCTTAGCCAAGTGCCTGATTTACCACCACTTTTTTCGTGCAGTGCAATGTTTTCCAATTGCATGCCGCGATCCACTGCCTTGCACATGTCGTAAATCGTCAGCAAGCCTGCGGCGACGGCTGTGAGAAAGAAGAGTTTGCAAAACGTAGAACTGAGTGAATGCCGAATTCCTTGGGTTTAAGTTGGACAAAACTTGGACAGACAATCTGCCCGAATCGATCATAACAACATGTGGCAAAAGCGCAATGCTC
>CANKUB010000110.1 GCA_947486575.1 Betaproteobacteria bacterium
ACAATATTCGGCTGCTGAGTTTGCCGCCGTATTCGCCGGAACTCAATCCGGTCGAGCATCTGTGGGATGAGCTGCGCGAGAAACACTTCCACAATCGGGCCTTCGACAGCCTGGATGCACTCGAAAACCAACTCGTTGAGGCGCTACACCACTTGGAAAACAGCGGCGAACGGATGAAATCCATCTGCAATTGGGAGTGGATAATTAAAGCACTTTCTATTGCTAATTAGAATAAGACTCCTAACGTTTTCGCTCAGCCGCCGCTTCCAGCGGTCGGCGACTCAGATTGCCGCGGATGCAGCAAGCCAGCGCTACCCCCGCCGCATCGAATCAAAAAATTCGCTGTTGGTCTTGGTGCCGCGCACCTTGTCGAGCAGGAATTCCGTGGCTTCGAGTTCGTCCATCGGGTAGAGCAATTTACGCAGCACCCAGATTTTTTGCAGAATATCCTTGGGCAGCAGCAGTTCTTCGCGGCGCGTGCCAGAGCGATTAACGTTGATCGCCGGGAAGATGCGTTTTTCGTACATGCGCCGGTCAAGATGGATTTCCATGTTGCCGGTGCCTTTGAATTCTTCGTAGATCACGTCGTCCATACGGCTGCCGGTGTCGATCAGCGCGGTCGCCAATATCGTCAGCGAGCCGCCTTCTTCGACGTTACGCGCAGCGCCGAAAAAGCGCTTGGGGCGTTGCAGGGCGTTGGCGTCTACGCCACCGGTCAGCACTTTGCCGGATGCGGGCACCACGGTGTTGTAGGCACGAGCGAGGCGTGTAATCGAGTCGAGCAGAATTACCACGTCTTTTTTGTGTTCGACCAGACGCTTGGCTTTTTCGATCACCATTTCGGCGACTTGCACGTGGCGCGAGGCCGGTTCGTCAAAGGTTGACGACAGCACTTCGCCTTTGACCGAGCGCTGCATTTCGGTAACTTCTTCCGGGCGCTCATCGATTAGCAGCACGATCAACACCACTTCGGGATGATTCGCGGTAATCGCGTGCGCAATGTGCTGCATCAACACGGTTTTACCAGCCTTGGGTGGCGACACGATCAAGCCGCGCTGGCCTTTGCCGATGGGGGCGATGATGTCGATGATGCGGCCAGTGATGTTTTCTTCGGCCTTGATTTCACGCTCTAGCTTCAAGTGCTCGGTGGGGTGATACGGCGTCAGGTTTTCAAACAGAATTTTGTGTTTGCCGGCGTCGGGTGGCTCGCCGTTGACGTTGTCCACCTTAACCAGCGCGAAGTAGCGCTCGCCGTCTTTGGGCGTGCGGATTTCGCCGTCAATGGTGTCACCGGTGTGCAGATTGAAGCGCCGGACCTGCGACGGCGATACATAAATATCGTCCGTGCCCGCAAGGTACGAGGTATCGGGCGAACGCAGGAAACCGAAGCCATCGGGTAGCACTTCAATCGTGCCACTGCCGGAGATGGATTCACCTTTTTTCGCCTGATTTTTCAGTAAGGCGAATATAAGCTCTTGTTTTCTAAGGCGATTTGCGCCTTCTACTTCGTTGGTGACGGCCATCTCGACCAGCTCGCCAATGGGAAGGTTTTTCAGATCAGATAAGTGCATGGATTTTGGGTGCCGCGTGTGGTTGTTACAGAAGAGCTACGGGGTAAATCAGAGGGAAAGAGAGAAACTAGGAACTAGGAGCAAGGGAGGGGGGGCGGGAAGGAATCCGCGCCCGCGCAAGAACCGCTGAATGGACGTGAAGCTATTTGTATTACATGACACCATTACATAACAACAAACACGAGCGCGGTTCAAGCGCTGAGAGATAGCCTATAGCGTTGCGCTGGGGCTGTCAAATGAGCGATCAGATATGGCTGTCGATAAACGCCTTGAGTTGCGATTTTGACAACGCACCGACTTTGGTCGCCGCGACTTCGCCGTTTTTGAAAATCATCAGCGTGGGAATGCCGCGCACGCCAAATTTGCTGGGCGTGGCCTGGTTGTCGTCGATATTGATCTTGGCGACTTTGAGTTTGCCGGCGTAATCCTTGGCGGCTTCATCGAGAATCGGCGCAATCATCTTGCACGGGCCGCACCATTCCGCCCAGTAATCCAGCAACACCGGCGTGGTGGATTTAAGCACATCGGCTTCGAAAGTATCGTCTTTAACGTGATGAACATGCTCGCTCATGGCTCAAAACCTTTATAGGGGTAGGAATAGGGAAATTATTGGGAAATCCGCCAGTATTGCGCGGTAACGGGCGCTGTTGAAACCATGCTAACCAAAAATCCAGCTTTTGCAAAGCATAGTCCACTTTCACAGTGTAGCAAACCTGCGATAAGCGCTTGTTTCTGTTAAAATATGGGCGCTTTTTGCGATTTCAAGATCGCGTTTTAATGACCGCTATTTCGCTTTACTATCGCCACAGGGCGAGGATTCTCATGACCTATGTAGTGACTGAAACCTGCATCAAGTGCAAGTATACCGATTGCGTTGACGTGTGCCCCGTGGATTGCTTCCGCGAAGGCCCCAATATGCTGGTGATCGACCCCGATGAGTGCATCGATTGCACTTTGTGCGTTGCAGAATGTCCGGTAGAGGCAATTTTCGCCGAAGACGACGTGCCCGATGATCAGAAGGAATTCACCGCGCTGAACGCTGAACTGGCAAAAGTGTGGAAGCCCATTATCGAGAAAATACCCGGCCCAGCAGATGCCGATGAATGGGCGAAAACCAAAGCCAAAAGGCATTTGTTGGAAAAGTAGCATCCGAAGCTGTGTCCGGCTATGGTTTAAAGGGAGCTAACTGATGAACAAGTTTCTAGCGATCACGCTTTTGACGATTCCGGCAGCAGCGTTTGCGCAGCAAAAAGCCCCAATCGCGCAGTACTGGATGAGCGTGGAAACCAGTGCCGGCATGAGTATGCCCGGCATGGGGGGTATGGCTGGCATGGCGATGGGCTCTCGTGCGCAAGGCGGGCGCACGATACAGTTAGACCTCGGCTCGCAACGTAGTGCTGATGCGCCGCGCGCCGATCATGAGATTCCTGCCGTCATGAACATGGGGCCGTCACTGCCGCTGGAAACGCCGCGCACCACTCGGAGCGAAACTACCCGAGGTGAATATGGTGAACGCGGTGAGTTGCCCAAGGGGCGCTGGCTGATTTATTGGGGTTGTGGTGATACGGTGCGCGCCGGTCAGCCGGTGGTGGTGGATCTCGCCACCATGACACAGGGTATTCCGCAAGGCTTCACAACGCGGCGGGGCGGGTCACCCAATCCGCCATCAGGCCGCACAAAAGGCTATTGGCCGAACCAGCAGCAACCCAAACCCGTACCAGATAGCGCGTCACTGTTGGGCGATCACACCATTCGCGGCAACTACACGCCGGATATTCGCTTCGCGCTCACGCAGGGGCAGGATTTCATGAGTCGCGTGGAGCTGCAGAGTGCGCCCAGCGCTGGCGGCGGCACAACCTTGCGCTGGAATGCCTTGGGCACTGCCACGGGTTACTCTGCGGTATCGATGGGTAGTGAGGGTAACGACACGATCTTCTGGAGTTCCAGCGAAGTGCAAACCTGGGGCTGGGAACTCATGGACTGGATCGCGCCGGGCGAAGTGACGCGCCTGATTCGCGAAAAAGTCGTACTGTCGCCACAAACCACCGAATGCACCGTGCCTGCTGAAATCGTTAAAAAATCAGGTACTCCGATGGCGATGTTCACCGCCTACGGGCCGGAAGCCAATTTTGGCTTCCCCGCGCGCCCGAAAGACCCGGAGTGGTATGCAAAAGTTCGTTTTAAATCAACTGCTTCTGTAATTCTTGGGGATGCAGAAGGTGGCAGTCGCGGACGTGGTCGACAACGCGCCGGGCAACCATCGCAGCAAAGTAATGATCAATCTGCGGGGCAACAGCAACAACAGCAACAACAGCAACAACCAGCCGCCCCGGCCAGCCCCGTGCTGGATGGCGTCAACATTCTGCGCGGCATATTCGGGCGCTAAATCCGACGCAGGGCCGAGCGCCCTGTTGAGTGCAACATTCGGCGCACGGTAGGTCAGCAGTATTGCGTGAGCGTTTCCCCGACGCTGCGGTAACATCGCGGTGGCTTCGCTTTTCTGCGAGGCAAAATCTGCCGGTCTCAAGTGTGTGAACTCACCTGCGTAGAGCATGTCTGCCGCAAAACCGTCAACTGTAGCAACCGCGTCCGGGTTTGCGCATCGCTACTGCGATACGCTCGCGGGCGGTGCCACGCTCATTACCCCCAACCGGCGACTCGCGCTATATCTCAAAAGCGAGTACGACATTGCGCAAGCGCAAAACGGCAAATCGGTGTGGCCAAGCGCAGATGCTTTGCCCTACGGCGCGTTTCTGGAGCGCACCTGGCAAGAGCTGGCGCTGGCCGAAAACGGCGCATTGCTGCTATCCGTGCAGCAGGAAATTGCCTTGTGGGAAACGGTGATTGAAAGTTCGCGCTATGCAGGGCTTTTGCTCAACGCCACAGCGGCGGCGCGCACGGCGCGCGAGGCATGGGTGACGCAACACGCGTTTTGCATGGATCGCCCGCAGCATCGCGCGGCCTGGGACGCACTGAATGACGACGCCGCAGCCTTTATCGAATGGCGTAGTGCCTACGCAGAACGGCTGCGCATCGCGGGCTGGATCGATAGCGCACAGTTGCCGGAAGTCATTGCGGGTGTGCTTAAAAGTGGCGGTCATTTGCGTACCCGGCATATCCTGCGCACGGGCTACACGGCCTATACGCCACAGCAGCAACACGTGTTTGAGGCGCTCGCGCAGGCTGGCTGCGAAATCGAAGATATCGACGAGAGTCTACCCAGCCATACGCAGATACCCAACGTGACATCGTGCGCCTGCGATGACGGCGAATCCGAGCTGCACGTCGTGGCGCAGCGTGTGCGTGCGCTGCTGATGCAGCCACCGGCAAAGTCGCCGCGATCACCATCGCCAGCGCTGCGCATTGGAGTGGTGGTGCCCGATCTGGCGGCACGCCGCACCGCTATTCTGCGTGTTTTTGACGACGTGCTTCAGCCGCAACGCGTGACCGTACCGAATGATATTGCACCACGGTTGTACAACTGCTCGCTGGGCTTGGCGTTGTCAAACTATTCTGTTGTTTATACAGCGTTTTTAATTCTGCGATTGGCGCAGGGCGAAGCCACGCTGGAAGAGGCGGGCGCGCTGTTGCGGAGTCCTTTTGTGGGGGGCGCTGAAAGCGAACTCGCGGCACGCGGACAGGTGGACGCGCACTTGCGCAGTCGTGGCCGCAAGCGCGTGACACCTGGCGCGCTGTGGCAGGCGGCGCAGGATATCGATGGCGCATCACGGTTTGCCGCCTCGCTTGAGTCGTGGATGGCACGGGCACGCGAATCACGCGGCTTGCGTCAGGCGCCGTCCGCGTGGAGCGCTACCCTGCTGTCGTTATTAAAGGGTCTCGGCTGGCCCGGCGAGCGCACGCTGGATTCTGCGGAATATCAAACGTTCGAGAAGTTTCGCGAAGTCGTATCGGGACTGTCGGCGCTGGATCCGCTGCGCGCACGCATCACCCATAGCGAAGCGCTTAGTCTGTTGCGGCGCAGTGCTGCGGACACCGTCTTTCAGCCCGAGGCTACCAACGCGCCGGTGCAGATATTGGGCACGCTGGAGTCAATCGGGCTGTCGTTCGACGCCCTGTTTGTGTTGGGCCTTGCCGGTGAAACGTGGCCCGCCGCGCCGCGCCCGAATCCGTTTTTGCCTGTGTCATTGCAACGCGCATTGCAGGTGCCGCACGCCACCGCGGAATGGGAGCTCCAGTTTGCGCGCCGCATGACCACCGAGTGGCGCAACGCCGCAGCCAGCGTTACTTTTACCTGGCCACAGCGCGATGGCGAGCGCGAGTTGACCGCCAGTCCGTTGCTACACGATGTTTCGGAGGTTGCTACAGGTCTCTCCGATGCCCCGCAGCTATTGCGCGCTGCGCTGTTCGCCGCACAAGCGTTTGAATCCCTGCACGACAGCCGTGCGCCACCGCGGACTGCGGGCATGCGCGTGCGTGGGGGCGCGCAGATGTTCCAGAATCAGGCCGCCTGCGCGTTTCGCGCGTTCGCCATACATCGGCTGGGGGCATCGCCACTGGACGAAGGTGTTGACGGACTTGATCCCCGTGATCGCGGCACGCTGGTGCATCAAGCCTTATCGGTGTTGTGGCGCGACTTGGGTTCACACGCCGCGCTGGTGGCGTTGGATGATGGCGCGTTGCAGATGCGCGTGCAGGCCGCCGTGGATGCCGCTGTCGATGAGTTATGCCGCGTCCGGCCCGATATCATGAGCGATGCCTTTGCCGCATTGGAACGCAAGCGCTTGACGGCATTGTTATTGCGCCTTGCGACGCTGGAAAAAATGCGTGCGCCCTTCGCTGTCGTGGCTTGTGAGCAGACGCGTTCTATTGCCATCGGCGGTGTGCAACTCAATGCGCGACTGGATCGCGTCGATCGCCTTGCCGATGGCAGTGACGTCATACTGGATTACAAAACGGGGCTGGCCTACACCCATGGCTGGCTGGGTGAGCGACCGGATGAGCCGCAGCTGCCTTTGTATGCGGTGAGTAATGAGACAGAGGTTGCCGGGCTGACGTTTGTGCAGCTGCGCGCACGCGAAGTGGCGTTCAAAGGGCTGACGCGTGATGCGCAGGTTTTACCAGATGTCACGTCGCTCGCCGAAAGTAAAAATTTTGCGGCGCAGTACGCTGCGTGGCCCACATTGCTTGCGTCGTGGCGCGTGGTACTCGAACAACTCGCGCACGACTATCTGGCGGGACATGCGGAGGTAGCGCCGAAACATTTCCCCACCACCTGCGATTATTGTAGCTTGCACTCACTGTGCCGGGTGCGCGAGTTGCAGTCGCGGACGCCACTGGCAGCGCACGTCGATCACGGAGACGATGCATGAGCATGCGCCCGCCCGCTGATCACGCCCAGCGAACGTGCGCACTGGATGTGTCGCGCTCATTCATCGTGCAGGCGCCGGCCGGATCGGGCAAAACGGAATTGCTGATTCAGCGTTATCTCGCCTTGCTGGCGTGTGTTGATGCGCCTGAAGAAGTGATCGCCATAACCTTTACCCGCAAGGCCGCTGCCGAGATGCGCGTGCGCGTGCTGGCAGCGCTTGCCACCGGTACGGATGAAGCGCAGGCGCCCGCCTCGGATGAGGGCAGCCATCAGCAAGTAACGCGGCAACTGGCGCGCGCGGCGCATGCGCGCGACAAGGCGCTGGGGTGGGAGCTGGCTGCGAATCCCAACCGGCTGTGTATCGATACCATCGATGCGCTGTGTCACGCCCTGGCAAGGCAGATGCCGATACTCTCGCGCTTTGGTGCGCGCCCGGAAACAGTAACCGATGCACAGCCGCTCTACGAGGAAGCCGCACGCCGCACACTGGCCTCGCTGGAAGCGGATGGCGATACGGCTGAGCATGTGGCGCAGCTTCTGTCGCATCTGGATAACCATGTCGCGACGGCGATCAGCCTGCTGGCCGCCATGCTCGGCAAGCGCGATCAATGGATACGTCACGTCGCTGCGCCCATGCCGTCGGCTGCGCGTCGCGCGCAGCTTGAAGCGGCGCTGGCGCATGAGGTTGCAGAGGCGCTGGCAGCGTTGATCAGTTTGCTGCCGCAAGCGCTGGAGAGGGAACTACTGGGGTTGCTGCGTTACGCCAGCAACAATCTGCTTGCGGCAGGCGCACAGTCGCCGCTGCTGGCCTGCGCGGCGCTGGAAACGCTACCGGGCGCAGCGGCTGATGACCTTGAGGCATGGTGTGGCATTGCAGCGCTGTTGCTCACCAAAGAGGGTGTGCTGCGCAAAGTCGTCAATAAAAACACTGGCTTCCCGCCCGGCACGGGCAAGCTTGAAAAGGCCGCTGCGAGTGCGGCCAAGGCGCGCCATGCCGCACTGATGGCAGCACTGCTGCCGCACCGCACGTTTGTGGATGCGCTGCACTTTACGCGCGCGCTGCCGCCAGCGACCTACAGCGGGCTTCAGTGGCGCATCGTCGAGGCGTTGGCCGTGTTGCTGCCGCTGGCTGCGGCGAATCTTGAACTGCTGTTCGGTGAACGCGGACAGGCCGATTTCACGGCGGTGTCGCAGGCCGCGCTGCGCGCACTGGGCGAGGCGGATGCGCCAACGGATCTCGCGCTGGCGCTGGATTACCGCATAGCCCATCTGCTGGTGGATGAGTTTCAGGATACGTCGCTGTCGCAGTTTGACTTGCTGACGCGCCTGACCGCCGGCTGGCAGCCGGATGATGGCCGAACGTTGTTTGTGGTGGGTGATCCGATGCAATCGATTTACCGCTTTCGCGAAGCCGAAGTGGGCTTGTATCTGCGCGCGCGGCTTGAGGGTATTGGCGCGGTTCAGTTGACGCCGCTTGCGCTTACGGTGAACTTTCGTTCGACGCAAGGCGTGGTGGATTGGGTGAACCGTACGTTCGAGCGTGTCATGCCTGATGCCGAAGACCTCGCCAGTGGTGCAGTGCCTTATGTGCGTTCGCAGGCACAGCAGGGGCGCGACCCGCAGGCGGCATCGAACGACAGCGCGGACGATGAACATGACGCCGTGCATATGCATGCCCTTGGCAGCTTCGATCGCGCCATTGAAGCGCAGCAAGTGGCCGCTATTGTGCAATGGGAGGTTTCTGAAAAATCCCATAAAAACAATAAGTTACAAAAAACCATTGCTTTGCTGGTGCGTGCGCGTGGACATTTGTTGCACATCGCTGCCGCCTTGCGCGCAGCCGGCTTGAGATTTCAGGCCGTGGAAATTGAAGCGCTCGGCCAGCGCCCAGTCGTTCAGGATTTGACCGCACTCACGCGCGCACTGTTTCATCCGGCCGACCGCATTGCCTGGCTGGCGATTTTGCGCGCGCCGTGGTGTGGCTTAACGCTCGCTGATTTAAACGCGCTCGCTGGCGATGATCATCACGCGGCCGTTTGGACGTTGATGCACGATGAAGCGCGCATGCAAAAACTGTCGCCCGATGGCGCGGGCAGACTGACAAGGGTGCGCGGCATACTCGGTGAATTTGTCGCGGCGCGGCGGCGCGTAACGGCCGCACGCTGGATCGAAGGCGCATGGCTTGCGCTGGGTGGCCCGGCCTGCGTGCAGGAACGCGCCGATCTTGAAGACGCTCAGGCGGTTTTTCGATTGCTTGAAACGCTGGAGGAAAGCAGCGAAATCGTTGATTTCACCACGCTGGAAGAACAGGTCGCCAAACTGTTTGCGGCGCCCGACGCGCAGGCCGGCGTGGTGGGCGGTGCGCAGTTGCAGTTGATGACCCTGCACAAAGCCAAAGGGCTTGAGTTTGACGTGGTGATCGTGCCGGGTCTGGGTTACGCGCCGCGCCGCAACGCGGCGCAACTGCTGGCGTGGCAGGAGCGCCCGCGCGCGCACGGCGCAACGGAATTGCTGCTCGCGCCGATGCGCGAAGCCACCGAAGACGACGATCCGATTTACAACTACCTCGATGCGCTCGAAAAACGCAAGGCAGCGCACGAGGACGCGCGTTTGTTGTACGTGGCGGCTACCCGGGCGAAATCCCGACTGCACTTGGTAGGGCAAATCGATGCCAGCGCAGAACAGCCAGGTCCGCGGGCGGGCTCATTGCTGGCGCGCCTGTGGCCCGCGGTGGCGGGCGATTTCGCGGGCGTTACTGCGCCGCCTGCCGATGACACGCAATCCGCAGACCATGCCAACCTTGCCTCGCAAGTGATCCGTCGCCTGCCGCGCGACTGGACGGCGCCCCAGCCGCCACCCGGCGTGGTGCTCGACTTGCCGATAGCAGACACCACCCATGGCAGCGCGCACGACCAGGTGGAGTTTTCGTGGGCTTCTGAAACCGCGAAACATATAGGCACGCTGGTGCATCGCTTTCTGCAACGCATCGCCGAGGACAGCCTCGATAACTGGGATGAGGCGCGCGTGCGCGGACTGAATGCCGTTTACCAGCGCGATTTAAAACGTCTGGGTGTACCGGATGCGGAAATGCGCCATGCGGTTGAGCGTGTAACTGCGGCACTGAGCGCAAGCCTTGAGGATAGCCGTGGGCGCTGGGTGCTGGGTAAACACGCAGACGCGCGTGCCGAAATGCGGCTGACGGGCGTGATCGCCGCAGACACCGTTGACGTTGTGATTGACCGTACTTTTGTGGATGAGCAGAGCGTGCGCTGGATTGTCGATTTCAAAACCAGCGTACACGACGGCGCGGATCGCGATGCTTTTCTGGATAACGAACGCGTACGTTACGCTGCACAATTGCAGCGCTACGGCGCACTGCTGCGCATGGCGGAGTCACGTGAAATTCGGCTGGGGCTGTATTTTCCCTTGCTTGGCGGCTGGCGCGAGTGGCGCTATGACGGTTGATGCGCGCGGCGCGATACCGCCAATCCCGCTTGCGTGTAAACTGCCCGCCAGTCGTCGGATCAATTCGTTTTCTGCAACTGTCGATTAACCATTGTTACCATTATTACTTCAGGGAGCCAACATGAAAGTCACTAAAGTACAGACTACCTTCGTCGAAGTGCCCGCCGATGAGCCACTCGCCAACGGCCCGCAGGAAAAGGGCGCGACACGTAAATTGATCGGCGTAAAAATCAGCACCGATCAGGGTCTGCAAGGTATTTCCATCGCATTTTTTGGTGCTGGCATTACGCCTGCTTTGAAATCGGCAATTGATTCCTTCGGCGCAATGATTATTGGTATGGATCCGTTGTGTATCGAGGCGGTGCATGCCAAGTTTCGCGACTCGGCGCTGCATGCCGGGCCGGGCGGTATTTTCACGCTGGCGTTGTCGGCCATCGACATTGCGCTGTGGGACATCAAGGGCAAAGCCTTCGGCAAGCCGGTGTCGGAACTCCTCGGCGGATTTCGCAAAACCGTGCCGACTTACGCCAGCGGCGCGCTGATGCGCGGTTTTCCGTTAAAGCATGTGGTGAAGGCGGCCGAGACGCTGGTGAAGAAGGGTTTCACGCAAATGAAGACGCAGCTGGCGTTGCCGGGTGACACTAATCCGCCGAAAGAAGTCGAGCGCATCAAGCTGATTCGTGAAGCCATTGGCGACAAGATCGATTTGATGTGCGACATCAACCAGCGCTGGGATGTGCGCCAGGCGATTTCCATCGGCAAGCAGATTGAAAAATATCATTTGTTCTGGCTGGAGGACGTGACCACGGCGGACGACTATCCCGGTCTGGCACGCGTTGCAGATGCGCTCGACACACCGGTAGCGGGCGGCGAATATGTCTATGGCTCGGTGCCGTTCCGTCACATGATGGAGGCGCGCTCGGTGGATATTCCGATGATTGATCTGATGCGGTCATGCGGAATCACCGGCTTCATGAAAATTGCCGCCATGGCCGAAGCCTTTAATCTGCCGGTGGTGAGCCACCTGATTCCCGAGATTCAGGTACACACCATCGCCGCGATTCCCAACGGGCTGACGGTGGAATACATGCCGTGGACCCACCGTTGCTACAAAGAAGTCCCGCAACCGAAAAACGGCATGCTGACGGTGCCCAACAAGCCGGGGCTGGGGCTGGAGTTTGATCCGAAGGTGGTGAAGTTTTCCTGATGCGGTTGAAATGGTTTGCGGGGATTGCGCTGCTGGCGTGTGTGCCAACGCTTGCCGCAGCGCAAAATTACCCGAGCGGGCCTGTGCGTGTTGTTGTGCCATTTCCGCCCGGTGGCGGGACTGACATTTTTGCGCGCGCCATGGCACAAAAACTCAATGAGGCGTGGGGTGTGCCGGTGATCGTGGAAAATCGCGGTGGCGCCAACGGCACCATCGGCTCTGCTTATGTGGCGAAATCCACGCCGGATGGGCAAACCGCGCTGGTTGTACCCAGCGGATTCGCCGTAAATCCGAGTATCTATCCCAAGCTGCCATTTGACACGGCGAAAGATTTTGCGCCGGTGAGCGTGCTTGCCGAAGGGCCGCTGGTGCTGTCGCTGCATCCGTCGTTTCCGCCGCGTTCGGTGAAAGAGTTTGTGGCATTTCTCAAGGCACGGCCAGGCGAGATCAACTACGGCAGTTCCGGCAACGGTTCGCCGCCGCATCTGGCCACAGAGTTATTCAAGCTGCTGGCGGGTGTGCAGATCAATCACATTCCGTACAAAGGCGCAGGCCCGGCAGCGATTGATTTATTTGCTGGACAAATTCCGATCTACTTTATGAATGCGTTGCAAGTCACGCAGTACGTGCGCACGGGCAAAGTGCGTGCGCTGGGCGTCACAACCGCCAAGCGCTTTCCGCCGCTGCCCGAAGTTCCAACGATTGCCGAGGCAGGTGTGCCCGGTTACGCGATGTCGAACTGGTATGGGCTGTTAGTGCCGGCTGCAACGCCGCGCGCAAATGTCACAAAACTCAATGCCGAAATTGTGCGCATTTTGAATTTGCCGGATATTAAGGAGCGCCTGACCAGTCAGGGCGCAATTCTTGTCGGAAATTCGCCGGAAGAATTTTCTGCGTTCTTGCGTAGTGAAATGGCGACGGCGGCGAAGATTGTTAAAGCGGCAGGAATGACTGCAGCCAATTGAAGCTGTGACGAATTATTGTAAGTATTTGATTTTAGTAGCCGCAGCAAACATTATCCGGCGCGCGCGCCCGAGGCTTTAACCACCTTGGCCCATTTCTGAATTTCAGTTTCCGTATACCGGGCGAATTCCTCCGGGCCCATGGTGCGCACCTCGACACCGGCGTTAAACAAGCGCGCTTTTACGTCCTGCTGACCCACTGAATCGAGTGTAGCCTTGTTGAGCGTGGCCACAAGGTTTGCGGGCAGGTTTGCTGGGCCGACAATACCAAACCATGCTACCGCCTCGTAACCTGTCAAACCGAGTTCGGCGAGTGTTGCCAATTCAGGAATGGAGGGCGAGCGTCGTGGCGACGTTATAGCCAGCGCGCGCAGGCGTCCTGATTTGATCAGCGGTATGGCCGACGACAGACTGGCAAACTGCAAATCGGTTTCGCCGGAGATCAGCGCCGTCAGTGATTCGGCGGCGCCCTTGAACGGCACGTGAACCATTTTTGTGCTGGTCATCACGCTGAATAATTCGCCAGCCAGATGCACGGTGGTGCCCGCGCCGGACGAACCGTAATTGAGCACGCCCGGCTTTGATTTTGCCAGCGCTACAAAATCCTTCACTGTTTTGACCGGCACCACCGGGTTGATCACCATCGCATTCGGGCTGTCGCCGACCAGCGTAATGGGTGTGAAATCTTTTTGGGGATGATAGTTGAGCTTTGAATACAGACTGACGTTGATCGCCTGCGTGCCAATGGTGGCCATCAACAGTGAGTAGCCGTCCGCCGGGCTTTTTGCTGTGAGTTCAGCCGCGATATTGCCGCCCGCGCCGCCGCGGTTGTCGATGACCAGTGGTTGGCCGAGCCGTTCGCGCATCGCGGGCTCCAGGGCGCGCGCAATAATGTCGGCGGCGCTGCCTGCTGTAAACGGTATGAACATGCGAATGGCGCGGTTGGGATATTGCTGAGCCGTTGTTGTTAGCGGAACACTCGCTAAAGTCAGGGCAAAACCCAGGAAGGGAAAGCGCATGATTTTCCTCAAGAAGTGGCTCGCAATCCAATGTAAGCGCAATGGTTTAAAGCCTAACACGAGGCGGCTGTTATCGCCAAGGGCGAGGTTGCCGAGCGGTTAAAGCTTGAAACGGCAGGGGTTCGTAATACTGGCTTTACTGCCGTGGACAACGGGTTACCTTATGCGGATATAATTTGCGCTCAGTAAACTTTGCGCATACGCCACCATGTTTCAATGCCTGCGGCCTCACTTGGCTAAACTCGCACTGGTAAATGCTGTTTCGGTGGGTATTTTTTCTTTGTTGCTCGCGCCTGCGCTGCAGGCGCAGTACGACTCACCGGGGCAGTTACCAGAGCAGTCACCTGAGCAGTTTATTCTGGCACTGGCCGTCGGCATTGACCAGTCTTCCCTGACGCCGCGCGAGCGGCTGGGTCTGCGCATCTTTTTCGACAGCAACCTGTCGGAACCGGCTGGCACGGCGTGCGCTTCGTGCCACGATCCCCGGCGCGCCTTCACCGGCAACAACAGCACGCTGATCGGGGTGGCGCAGGGAAGCCGCTCCGACCAGTTTGGCACGCGCGACGCGCCGACCGTGATGTACCAGGCCACTGCGCCACGCTTCAGTAGCAATGGCGGCGTTGAAGCCGACGGCAAACGCGTGCCGATGGGCGGTCTTTTCTGGGATGGTCGTGCCGACACGCTCGAAGAACAGGCCAAGCAGCCGTTTTTCAACGCGGTGGAAATGAATAACGCAGATACATCCGCGCTGATCGCCAAGGTGGCAAAGGCCAACTACGCCGCTGCGTTTCGCCAAGAATGGGGCGGTGCCATTTTCGACAATCCCGAGGCGGCGCTCGATGCGGTGGCGGCTTCAATAGCCGCGTTTGAACGCACGAGCGTATTCCAGCCATTTACCTCGAAATTTGATTATGTGATGCGCGGGCAGGCGAAGTTCACCGAACAGGAACAGCGCGGCCTGAGTCTTTTTACCATACGGCAAAAAGGCAATTGCGCGCAGTGCCATACCGTCGATGTCGCTTCACGCGATCCGCAGAAATCGCTGTTCACGGATTTCAGTTATCGCGCGCTGGGGCTGCCGCGTAGCATGCGTATTCCGAAAAATGCCGATCCAGCATTTATTGATCTTGGGCTGTGCGAGCGAGTGCCAGTAGAAGGCGTCAAGCCAGCGGCAGATATTAAACCGCAGGTGACAGCCGCCAAGCCGCCAGTGACAGACCCCGCAGCCTGCGGCCTGTTCAAAACGCCGACGCTGCGCAACATCACCATCACCGCGCCGTACATGCACAACGGATTTTTCGACAGTCTCCGCGATGCGGTGGCGTTCTACGCCACGCGCGATACTGATCCGGTAAGGTGGTTTCCCGCAGGTAAAAAATTCAATGATCTGCCGAGCCAATATCATGCCAATGTTGATGTTGACACTCCGCCCTATCAGCGCCGCCCGCAACAAAGCCCGCAACTTACGGAAGCGGAAATTAACGATATCGAGGCGTTTCTATACACACTGACCGATGGTTACAAACCAGGGCGGAAATAGCGCGCTAATAAAAAATCGTAGCCCGTATATAGCGCAGCGGAATACAGGGCAGTGTTTCCCGCTTCCCGTATTCCACTTCGTTTCATACGGGCTTGCTATCTGCCTAATTCGGGAAAGGAAATTCTACGGGGTGTTTCCCGAGGTGCCACGCGCAAAAATATGCGCCCCAATTTCCGCAACCCGCCGCGCGCCGATGTAGCCGAAACTGCGCTCCATTTCATCTGAAAGTATTTTGATCGCTCTCGCGGCGCCTGCCTGTCCGCCGCATGCCGTGCCGTACAGCGTCGCCCTGCCGACCAATACCATCTTGGCGCCGAGGCCCAGCGCCTTGACGATGTCGCTGCCACGGCGTATGCCGCTGTCGAGTATCACCGTGCAGCGGTCGCCGACTGCTGCTACGATCTCCGGCAGCACATCGATAGTGGCTATTGCGCTGTCAAACGCCCGCCCGCCGTGATTCGATACCACGATGGCATCAGCCCCGGCATCGACGGCAGCGCGTGCCTGTTCCGCGCTCAGGATGCTCTTGACGATCAGCTTGCGTGGCCAGAACTCGCGGAATTTTCGGATGTGTTCCCAAGTCATCGCCTGGAATCTCTGCGGACTTTTGCGCGACTTGCCGTCGATGACTGTAAAGCGGTAGCGCTCAGGATAATTGGCATTCGTGGGCAGGCCATCGTTCATCAAGTACCGGCTCATCACGCGCAGTAGCCAGCCGGGGTGCATAGCCATGTCCACCGCCGCCGTCATGTTGGGCTTGAACGGAAACGAAAAGCCATTGCGCTCGTTGTGCTCGCGTCCGCGG
>CANKUB010000111.1 GCA_947486575.1 Betaproteobacteria bacterium
GCCAGCGTAGCCGTTGCACTAAGCGTGCCGTTTATTAACGTGGCCAGTGCAGCCACCAGCGGTGCCAGCAAAAGCCGAGCAACCAGTTCATCGGCAAAGAGCAAAGCCACCAGCGGCGCTGCAAAAAGCAAAGCCACCAGTTCGGCCGCCAAGAGCCGCGCGAATTCACGGCGCTAAACTTCACGACGGCTTCACCACTGGCAAATAAAAAGCCCGGCATCGCCGGGCTTTTTACTGCTACAAATGCGCTACGAATATCAGCCCAAATTCTTGGCGACAAAATCCCAGTTCACCAGATTCCAGAATGCTTCGACGTATTTGGGGCGCAGGTTACGGTAGTCAACGTAGTAAGCGTGCTCCCACACGTCGCAGGTCAGCAACGGCCTGTCGGCGCCGGTTAGCGGCGTTCCCGCACCGGTGGTCGAAGCCAGATCCAGCGAACCGTCCGCCTTTTTCACCAGCCAGCCCCAGCCGGAACCAAAGGTACCAATTGCCACTTTCGCGAATTCTTCCTTGAATTTGGCAAATGAGCCCCATTTTTTGTTGATGGCATCCGCCAGCGCACCCGTCGGCTCGCCGCCACCTTTGGGTGACAACCCCATCCAGTAGAACGTATGGTTCCAGACTTGCGCCGCGTTGTTGAACATGCCGCCGGAAGATTTTTTGACAATATCTTCCAGACTCATGTTTTCAAACTCGGTGCCCTTGATCAGGCCGTTCAGGTTGGTGATGTAAGTCTGATGATGCTTGCCGTAGTGAAACTCCAGCGTTTCTTTTGAAATATGCGGTGCCAGCGCGTCCAGCGCGTAGGGCAGCTCGGGCAGTTTGTGTTCCATGCGAATTCTCCGTGAGGCATTATGAAAATAGGTAAGCCGGACTCTTGGCGCCACGCGGGTCGCCGTCCGTCCGACCGGAATTGTAGTTCAAGCGGCGCGCCAAGCGGCAAAATTTAGTGATGACCCCGATATGGGGGGGGTTATTCCTTCCGGTCCGCAAGGTTTGGAGACTGGGTGGCAGACGCCAATCACAAACCCCCGTTCTGCTGCGCCACCATGCAAAACAGCATGGGAATCGACAGCATGGTGTTGATGCGTGAAGTCATACCCGCCAGCTTCGCAGCTGCGGCTTTTTCCTCAGGCGATACGGTTACGATGCCCAGCGCCTTTTTCTGATTGGGCCAGATAATGAACCAGACGTTGATCGCCATGATCAGCGCAAGCCACATGCCAATGCCAATCGCCTGGGAACCCGGCGTCAACGTCAGCGCATTCACCAGATAGCCTTTGCCTTTCATGCCAGCCAGCATCAAACCCAGAACCACGGTTGCCAGTGCCGCCCAGCGAAACCAGAATAACGCTGTGGGCGCGATCACTTTGCCAATAGCCGGTTTTTGCTCATCGGGAATTTTCGGCATCGATGGCGTCTGCACGAAATTAAAGTAATACAGCAGCCCTACCCACAAGATGCCCGACATGATGTGTAGCCAACGCATCACAAACGCCCACCACGCATGCTCGCCCATGCGCCCCCCTGCGCCCATCAAAAAAATCAGCGCAATGACTAGCACGAACCCCGCCAAAACAGTTTTCCCAAGTGATGAAAAGAAAGCCGCCATGATTACATCCTCCCCCGAGTTGTATTTGTTTCCGGTTTGATCGTAGCATACGGCTAACTTTTCAGACTGGCGCGGAGGAAATCCATGTGTTTTCGTAAAAGTATCGTGCTTTGGCCGCGCATAGTCGGCCTGCTGGCAATCCTCATCATCACAAATCCAGTCATCGCGCAAATCTGGGGGCCGCTGGCACTCGATGAGCTGAAAGCTGAAACGCAGCGTCGTGCCGACCGCAACCTGCCACCCATCGCCGGTATCAAGCCCGACGACGCTCGCGCCGCCATCGCACAGCTCAGCAGCCTTGATCGCGAAGTCTGGGCCGCCGCGTGGATCAGCAACGGTGAGCGCTACATGGCGCAAGGCAAATCCCTCGAAAGCACGTCACCACAGCAGGCGCGCGAAGCCTACTACCACGCGTGGCACAACTTCAGCACGGGACGCTGGCCCTCTGAAAAACTCGCCCCCGGCAAGCAAAAGGCCTACGAACGCGCGCTGGATGCGTTCCAGAGTTACGGCAAATTGCTGAATCCGCCCATAGAAACCGTGCGCTTCCCATTTGACGGCAAGCAGGTCACAGCCTATTTGCGGCTGCCGAAGAGCGAAAAGCCGGTGCCGCTGGTGTTCGGCATCAACGGACTCGATTCACGCAAGGAAGACGTGATTGCCCGCGTAGACGATTTTCTTAAGCTCGGCATAGGCGTCTTTGCCATCGACATGCCGGGCACCGGGCAATCGCCAGTGCTGGTGGATATCGGCTCAGAGCGGTTGTTCTCGGCCGCACTCGACTGGCTGCAGACGCGCAAGGACATCGACACCAAACGCATCGTGGTGCAGGGCCGCAGTTGGAGCGGCTACTGGGCAGCGTTGATGGCCTATACCGAAAAAGATCGCATTCGCGGTGCCGTAGTGCACGGTGTCGGCATCCATGGTTTCTTCCAGCCGGAGTGGCAGAAGAAATCCTTTTCAACACGCGAATACCTGTTTGATATTTTTCCGGCGCGCGCGTCACTCTATGGCGTCAACACTGAAGAAGCGTACCTCGCCTACGGGCCGAAACTATCACTGCTGACGCGCGGTTTTCTCGACAAGCCCGCCGCCCCCATGCTTGTTGTCAACGGCGAGCGCGACACGCAGCAACCCATCGCCGACCTTTATCTGATGATGAAGCACGGCGACCCCAAAGACGCGTGGGTAAACCCTGCTGGAGGGCACATGGGCCGCTCCCAAAGCTGGAGCAGCCGCGATGTTTTCCAGCGCGTATTACTGCCGTGGATCGTGCGGCGTCTTGAAATGCCGCAAACGGTTGCTGCAGCACCGTGAGGCATTAACCCTTCTACACTGCAATGTTCAAACGGGAACAGCAGCGGGTTGTCCTGAATATTAATCCACCGGTATTTTTGCGTTCCTGATCACACGGCCCCACTTTTCTGATTCGGATTTGATGAAAGCACCAAATTCATCTGGCGTACTGCTGACCGGCTGCGTGCCAAGATTACTGAGCAGTTGAGACACTCTGGCATTGGTCACAGCGCGTGCGATTTCCCGATGCAATCTATCCACGATGTCTTTTGGCACACCCGATTGCGTTAGCAGCCCGTACCATTGCGTGACTTCGTAACCCGGCAGCAATTCATTCATTGCCGGCAGATTCGCCATGGTGCGCCTGGGGCCCGTGGTGGCCAGCACACGCAGCTTGCCCGTCTGCACATGTGGCACGACGGAGGGGCCACTGCCGAACATCATGGTCGATTCACCGGTCATGATGGCAATCGCCGCAGGGCCATTGCCCTTGTACGGAATGTGAACCACATTCACTTTCGCCAGTAAATTAATCAACTCGCCCCCCAGATGCGGACCACCGAGCAATCCGCTGGATGCGTAGGTCAGTTCACCGGGCTTGGCTTTGGCGAGCGCGAGCAAATCCTTTGCGGTTTTCGCGGGCAATGACGGATGCACCGTCAGCACATAATCCGACGTTGCCACCAGACTCAGCGGCTGAAAATCACGTGTGACGTTATAAGCGAGCTTTGCGCCCGCGCCGGGCAAAATTGCCATCGGCGCCACGTTACCCAGCACGATGGTATAGCCATCAGGTGGCGCTTTGGCTGCAAGCTCAGTACCGATACGTCCACTCGCACCGCCACGGCTATCGACCACAACCTGTTGGCCCATTTGATCGGATAAGGCCTGCGCGACAATGCGCGCGGAAGCATCGGTACCGCCCCCCGGCGGATAAGGCGAAATCAGGCGTATCGGTTTTGACGGATATGTCTGCGCCCATGCGCCGCCCAGTGCTGCAAACACCATCGCAAGCACAAACGCGTCTGAAATGATTCTCCAGCCGTGCCTTCGGCGCAATTTGTGCAATTCGTGCAATCCATGCATAGCGATACCCTTGATCGAAAAGTAGACCGATTTGTTTGGCTGAATCCTATTGTAGTGAGTCAGTGGGTCATCGGCTACGTCTACCTCAATACCAGCGAAATTCACGCACGGACAGTGAAACACCACGCTGTGATTGAACTAGCTGTGCTCAGTTGGATTCACCCTTCCAGATGGTTTGCCGGATCGGCAGTCCATTTATGGAAAGCAGGCCGCGTTTTGATTTCGGCATACCAGCGTTCGACATGCGGCACCGGTGGTGACGCAAGGTTGAACAGATACCAGCGATGCACGCGCAAGCCAAGCGCGATATCGCCATAGGTAAACCGCTCGCCGCAAATAAAGCGCGTGCGCGTTAGTTGCTCGTCCATGATGCGCAGCGATTTGTGAAATAACTTGCAGGCGTGATCGACCGCTTTGGGGTCACGCTGATTTTCCGGCAAGCGGATCAAATGCATCGCCAGCTCGTGCTGTGGCGGCAACAATTCATTGTTCTCCCAATCCAGCCAGCGGCTGGCCGAAGCGAACGTTTTGATATCGTTACCGTAGAGCAGGTCAGGCGCGTACTGCATCGCGAGATAACGCACGATAGAATTCGATTCCCACAGCACAAAGCCATCGTCGTCGATGGTGGGCACGCGCCCGTTGGGATTTTTCGCACGGTACTCGGCAGAATCCACTACACCAAACGGCTGATTGCCCTTCGATACGTGCCCGCCCGGCCCCATGGTCGCGCTTGCCAGAATAAAATTGAACTCCATGCCAATTTCGGCGAGCGTCCACAGCACCTTTTGCGTACGTCCCGATGTTGGTCGGCCCCATAGCGTCAACATGAAATTATTTTTCCAGTGAAAACAATAAGTTATACCACTATTCCCGCAGTGGCAGCAGTAGTGGTGCGTGGGACTCCACCGCATTAAAATGCCCAGCTTTCATTGTAATGATGCCAAAGAATCATGCCAATTATCCGCTTGCTCTTCACACTGTTGCTGTTGATCTCAAATGCCGCGACAGCGCAGGAACGCTTTTCCATTTTTGTGGGCAGCGCACAGGAAAACGTAGACCGCATGATCCGCTTGGCCGATCTGCGAGACGACGATGTGGTGATTGATCTCGGTTCCGGCGATGGCCGCATTGTGCTCACTGCGGCCAAGGCCAACAGCAAGTTGAAAGGCTGGGGCGTGGATATCGATGAAAAGCTGGTACGCGAATCCAATGCCGAAGCCAAAAAACTTGGCTTGGCGGATCGCGTACAGTTTTATCAGCGCGATGTATTCGATGCAGACATCAGCGGCGCCACCGTCATAACCATGTGGATGTGGCCGGAAATGCAGCGCATGCTGCGCACCAAGATACTCCACGAAGCCAAGCCCGGCACGCGCGTGCTTACCAACATCTGGGGCATGGGTGATAGCTGGAAATCAGACCGCTTGGACCAACTCGACAACTCCCCCGTGCATCTGTGGATCGTACCTGCGCGCGTCGAAGGCTACTGGACGTGGGAGCTGCCCGTACAAGGCGCCAAATACAGCTACGCCGCAGTAATGGAGCAACAACTACAAAAAGCAGAAGGCGTAGTGCGCGTAGGCAGTCGCCGTGGCGTATTCGACAAGATACTTTTGCGTGGCGCCGACATCGAATTTTCGCTGGCCATGACCATAGATGATGCGGGCTTCGTCACCCACAGCTACAGCGGCAAGGTACAAGGTAATGAAATCGTGGGCACCGTGCGGCTGCAACGAGTGGTGAATGAGGAAACGGTTACTACCGATGTGCCGTGGCGCGCGACGCGCTCGGCGGCTAGCGCTTATTTTGCGCCGACGGGAATGCAGCCTGCGCAGGCGATGGAGCCGGCTAAATCGGGGGCAAAATAGCGCAGACGGCGTTTCGCATGTTCAACCTGGCGCATGTCAATTTGGAATATGCGGCTCCACCAACTTCGCCAAATGCACTAGCGACTTCTGCCAGCCCAGGGAACAGACTTCCGTCGGGATAACCACAGGAATGCCACTTTGTTCAATACTCAGTTCTGTGCCGCACGAAACCGCTTTCAGCGTCACCGTGGTCTGCATTTCGCCCGGCAGATTTGGATCATCGAATTTAGCCGTATAACGAATGCGGCTATGCGGCACCAGTTCAAGCCACGTGCCGCCAAACGCATGGCTATGGCCGGTGGTGAAATTGGTGAACGACATGCGGTAACTCCCCCCGACTTTGGCATCCATCTCATGCACTCTGGCGGTAAAGCCGTTGGGTGGGAGCCAGCGCGTCCAAGCGTCAGTTTCGACGAACGCGCGGTAGATTTTTTCGGGGGTGCTACGTAATACGCGGTGAAACTGAACGGTATTGGTCGTCACGCGTGTTTCTCCATTCAAATGCCAAGATGGCAATGGCGGTGGGCCGCGCCAAGCATAACGTAGTCGAACAGCCGATGACTGTTTCGACATGTCTTCCGAAATTCGCTTCGCCGCTTACCGCCAAGCCGCTCAAGCGGCGCCGAAGCCACCACCTCCCGCCGTCTCCATCACCACCCGGTCACCCTTGTTAAGCACCCAGTGGTCCGCCGGATTGATGGCCTTGCCGTTAAGCGTGAGCCCGCCCACCTTGCCCGCCGCCCCTCCAAAGATGCCCTGCGGTGCAGTCTTATAGCGTGTCATGATCATCGAAGCCATCATCGGCGTATCGGCCACGACTTCCACTTCGAAGCGCAAACCGTCACCGCCTTTGTTCTTGCCTTTGCCACCGCTGCCACGCCGGATGGCACGCTCTATGACGCGCAGCGGCGCCATTTGCTCGAACACTTCAATCGGCGTGTTCGACAAATTCGACGGAAACGACAGCATGGTAAAGCCGTCACGATGCTTCGTCGCACCCTGCCCCGCATTCATGAAGTTCACTGCCGCGTAGGGCCGCCCGCGATGTTCTCCGGTGACGGTGATGGATGAGTTGCTGGAGCCTTCGGCCAGCGCGCGTTCGGGCAGCACTTTGGCCAACGCCATCATGATCGCGGGCACCATCATATGCCCGATCATGCCTCGCCCGCCGCTGGCTGCGGGGTACGTGGGGTTAAAAATTGAACCCAAGGGTGCTGAGGTGGTGATCGGTGTGAAGCTGCCTTCGTTGTTGGGCACATCGGGGCACAACAACGCTTTCACCGCGAACGCCGAATACGCAAAGCAATATATCGGCACCACGTTCACCGCACGTGGCACTTGCGCGCTCGATCCGGTGTAGTCGATGGACAGCTTGTCGCCTTTAACCGTGACGGTGGCGTTGATAATGATCGGCTCTTCAAAACCATCGTGCTGCGTGCGGCCGTGATACACGCCATCGGGGACAGCACGAATCGCGCTCTTCATAGCGCGCTCGGAACGGCGGCGAATTTCTGCGCCTAGTGATTCGATGTCGATTTCACTGAGCAGCGGATTCAAGCGTTCTTCGAGCATTTTGCACGCCGCCACCTGTGCCCAGATGTCGCCGAGCGTCTGCTCCGGCACGCGCACGTTTTGCCCGATCATGTCGAGCAGGTTTTGATCGGGCTTGCCTGCCCTAATCAATTTCATGCGCGGAATCTGCAAACCTTCCTCGTAAATATCGCGGATGCCCGCGTTGCGGATGCGCCCGCCGATGTCAGGCATGTGGCTCACCACAGCCGCGTAAGCGACGATTTTGCCTTTGTGGAAAATCGGCATCGCGATGTTGACGTCATGAATGTGGCCGGTACCCATCCACGGATCATTGGTGATCATCACGTCGCCGGGTTTCAATGTGCTCGCCGGAAACTTTTGCAGAAAATGTTTTACGGTGGCGGGCAGCGTACCGATGAACGACGGTATCGATAATATCGATTGCGCAATCGAACGACCCTGTGCATCAGTCAGCACCACCGCAAAATCGTTCGCCTCGCGCACCAATACCGAAAACGAGGTGCGCACAAACGCAGCGGAGGCCTCATCCACCATCGACACCAGGCGTTTCCACTGGATTTCCAGCGAAATCGGATCGAGTTTCGTAACTATTTGTTTTTTCATGATAAACAGCCTGCCTATTCCGTTCGCCCTGAGCTTGTCGAAGGGTGTGGTTACGCGAGAGGGCTTCGACAAGCTCAGCCCGAACGGTGAATTTTAGTCAGATTCGCCCACTAAAATTCCTTGATCGTGACTGACACCGTGTAGTCGGGCAAGATATGCAAATCCGCTTTCACTGGCACCACCAACGTTGATTCGCGCTCTTCCAGCACTACCGGCCCGGTGAGCCGCGTGCCGGGCTTCAGCGAATAGCGTTCGTACACCGGCACCGGCATGTATTTTTTCTTGAGCGGCAGATAAATGTCGCGCTTGCCACGCAATACCGGTTTGCTGGATGCACGTGTATCGCCCCAGGTGAATTTATGGCTCTTCACCACTGAGCGCCCGGTAAGCCGCCACGTAATCACCTGCGCTGCCGCACCCGGCACCAGATGCCCGTAAAGCTGGCGATAATTCGTTTCAAATGCTTGCAGCAGCGCTGGTGCCATAGCCTTGCTCACGTTACGCCACGGCAAGCTGACCGATACGTTATGCCCTTGCCCGGCGTAGCGCATTTCCGCACCGATGTACCATTTGATGATTTTCTGATCGGCCCCTGCCGATTTCAATTCAGCTTCTGCATCACTGCGCATACCTTCGTACGCCGTGGCGATTTGCTTCCACGCTATATCTTTCATCAAACACGGCTGCGACCAGGCACGATCCACGCGCGCAGGCGCCGCCAGCAACCCAAGGCATGATCCCGCACCGGCGGCTATCGTCGCCAGCACGCGCGGAATCTGCAACTTGCGGGCGACTTCAACCACGTGTACCGGGCCTGCGCCGCCGGTAGCCACCATCGCAAAATCACGCGGGTCGTGGCCCTTTTCGGCGATGTGTATACGCGCGGCGGCAGCCATGTTTTCGTTGACAATATTGCAGATACCCCACGCTACATCCGTCGTCGTCAGTTTAAGTTTTGCCGCCAGCCTGCCAAGCGCTGCTTCAGCGAGATCACGTCGCAGCTTCATTGCGCCACCGAGAAAGTTATCGGCATTGAGATAACCCAGCACCAGATCAGCATCGGTCACGGTAGCGCCCGTTCCTCCCTGCCCATAACACGCTGGCCCCGGATCAGCGCCGGAACTTTCGGGCCCGACGTTGAGTAAACCCAAATCATTCACATGCGCCACAGAACCGCCGCCCGCACCGATTTCGATGAGGTCAATACTCGGAATCAGAATCGGCAAGCCGGAGCCGCGCTTGAAGCGCGCCACACGTGCGCATTCAAAACTGTGCGAAACCAAAGGCTCACCACCCACGGCGACGCACGCCTTGGCCGTGGTGCCGCCCATGTCAAAAGCGAGTATCTGATCAATGCCGCAGTTACGCGCGGTATTCAAGGCGGAAAGTACACCGCCCGCTGGGCCGGATTCCAGCAGCAGAATCGGCGTTTCCGCTGCTGCCTTGCCTGAGGTAAAGCCGCCGCTGGATACCATGATACGCAGCGGCGCTTTCGGTGCGAGTTCATGCACGCGCGTGTCCAGCCGATTCAGATATTCCGCCATCAGCGGTTGCACGTAGGCATTCGCCGCCACGGTAGACATGCGTTCATATTCGCGTATTTCGCGCGCGATATTTGAAGATATCGACACCGCGAGTTTGGGAAAGCGTTTGTGTATCGCGGCTTCCACTTGTTGTTCGTGCGCCTCGTTGACGTAGGCATGCAGGAAACACACGCCGATGGCTTCAACGTCCATTCCCTGTAACGCATTCATCAGCCGATCAATTTCGGCCTGCGCCAGTGGCTGCACCACCTGGCCCTCGACATCCATGCGTTCTATGGCTTCAAGGCGTTTCGATTCATCCACCAATGGCTGCGGAATTTCCAGATTCAAATCGTACAGTTCATAGCGAATTTCACGTCCGATGGTGAGGACATCGCGAGTGCCCTGCGTGACAATCAACCCGGTCTTCGCGCCTTTGCGTTCGATCAGCGTGTTGGTCACCAGCGTGGTGCCATGCACCACCTCTGTCACATTGGGCGACACGCCAGCCACCTGTCGCAACAAATCCGCCATAACCGTGGTTACCGCTTCGCCAGGATCACGCGGCGTGGTCAGCGTTTTGGCCACCCAGATGCGACCGCCTGGTGTGAGAACAGCGAGACCGTCGGTAAAGGTGCCACCGATGTCTACGGCAATGCGGATGGTTCCTTTGGCTTTCATCAGAAATAGCCCTTCAACATGGCCGGCACCCAATCTGCCTGTTTCGATTTCTCAATGCCGTCAAACTCGGGAATGTACGGCTTCACATCCAGCACCGGCGTGCCATCCATGGCGTCCAAACCAGTGACGGTCAACACGTTACCCTTTATCGACACCAGCCGCACTGGCGTTACGCCTATGGGATTCGGGCGAAACTTGGTACGCTGCGCGAACACCCCCACTGGAGGCAAATGTTCCATGCCGCGCGGCTTACGCAGCAACTGCGTATCCTTTTCAAATGGCGGAATGCGGTCGAGATAAAACACCACTACGGCATGCGAAAAATCCGCCAGCCCCTGCAGCCCCGGCACCATGTCCTCATGAATTTGTATGCGCGACTCCGCCTGAGCCCAGTTCCCGGTGGACATTTTGCCTATGCCGTTATGCACGACACCAATGGGATTAACAGAAATCATATGTAACTAATTGTTTTAATTGAATAAAATTACATTGATATTTCACGAATTTTTTCGCGGCGTTTGAGCCACCAAGCGTATTCCGTCGGCAGCATATCAAGGTATTCAGAGACACCCAGCTTCTTTGCAGCATGTACCGGCCAGTTGGGGTTGTACATAAACTCGCGCGCCATCGCGATTAAATCGGCTTGCCCGCGCTGCAAAATATCTTCTGCGTGTTCGGGCTCAGTGATCAAACCCACCGCACACGTCGTAATGCCGGTGTCGCGCCGCACGCGTTCGGCGTACGGCACTTGAAACCCCGCCTGGCGCGGCACAATGGCGTAATTCAGCGGGCCGTTGATGCCGCCGGATGAGCACGACACCCCGTCAACCCCGCGCGCCTTGAGTTCGCGCACCAGGGCCACAGTATCGTCAAGCGCCCACGCGCCATTGTCACCATCCACTGCCGACACACGAAACCACAGCGGCTTGTCTTTGGGCCACACCGCGCGCACCGCTTCGGTAAGCTCCAGTGCGAAGCGCATGCGCCCTTGCAAATCGCCGCCGTAGGCATCGGTGCGTTGGTTGGCGAGCGGTGACAAAAACTGATGGATCAGGTAGCCATGCGCGCCATGGATTTCAAGCATTTCAAAGCCCGCGTTCAGCGTGCGCAATGCCGCTTCGCGCCATGACGCAATCACTTCCTTGATGTCATCGACTGAAAGCTCGTGCGGCACCTGCGCGTCGTCGCGATGCGGTACGGCGCTGGGGGAAATGCCACGCCACGGCGAATGACCGGTTTTTGCGTCGTCCTCGGTCAACGGTTTGAAGTTTGTCCACGGCGCGCCACACGACGCCTTGCGCCCGGAATGCCCAATCTGCATCGCAGCTATACTATTGTTTTTATTGATAAATTCCGAAATTCGCCGATACATGGGCACATGCTTGTCGCTGTAAATACCCGCGCAGCCATAGGTCTTGCGTGCGCGCATTTCGACGGCGGTTTCTTCGCAAAATACAACCGCCGCGCCGCCCAACGCAAACTTACCGAGATGCACCAGATGCCAATCACTCGGCCCGCCTTCTTCCGATGAATACTGACACATCGGCGACACTACGATGCGATTGCGCGCGGTAAGGCCGGCGAGTTTGATGGGGGTAAAGAGCAGGGGTTGGGTCATTCAAGGTATCCGACAAAAAACAAAAAGCATTTGCTACAGATGAACACAGATTTACACAGATAAGATCAAAGGCAAAACGTAGCGGGTTTTATCTGTGTTCATCTTTGTAAATCAGTGGCAAAAAGGTTTTGCAGTTTATTTAGTTACTTCAATTCCGCCACCGCCCGTTGCATACGCCGACACGCTTCTTCCAGCTTTTCCATATCCGTGGCAATCGACATTCTGAAATACGGCGACATGCCATAAGCCGCACCCAGCACCACGGCAACACCGTGATCCATCAAATGCAGCACCACATCAGCTTCGTCCTTGAGCACTTTGCCCGCAGGCGTTTTGCGACCGTACAAATCACCGCAGCGCACAAAGAGGTAGAACGCGCCCTCGGGATAATTTGGCTGCAAGCCGGGAATATCTTTGAACATTTCCAGCACGCGATCACGCCGCCGCGCAAACTCCGCTGCGCGTTCGGGGATGAATTCCTGCGGGCCGTTTAGCGCCTCCACTGCGGCCCACTGACTGATGGAGCTGACGCCTGCCGTGCTCTGCGATTGCAGCTTGATAATGTTACGTATTAACTCTTTCGGCCCGGCGGCGTAGCCCAGGCGAAAGCCGGTCATGGCATACGCCTTTGAAACGCCATTCACGGTTAGCGTACGGTCATAAAGTTTCGGCTCGACTTGCGCGATAGTCGCAAACTCAATGCCGTCAAAGCGCAAATGCTCGTAAATATCGTCAGTCAAAATCCACACATGCGGGTGGCGCAACAGCACGTCCGCCAGTGCGCGAATTTCTGCGCGCGAGTACACCGCACCGGTCGGATTGTTCGGCGAATTAAGCAGCAGCCACTTGGTGCGTGGCGTGATCGCCGCCTCCAGCTGCGCTGGCGTGAGCTTGAAGCCGCTCTCCGCCGTGCATTGCACTTCGACCGGCACGCCGTCGGACACCAGCACCATGTCCAGATACGAAATCCAGTACGGCGCGGGAATAATCGCCTCGTCGCCGGGCCCGATAGTAGCCATCATCGCGTTGAAAATAATCTGTTTGCTGCCGGTGCCAACCATGATTTGGTCGGTGTTGTACTTCAACCCGTTTTCACGCTGGAATTTAATGCGCGCAGCTTCTTTCAGCTCGGGTATGCCATCAATGGGCGGATACTTGGTTTCATTGCGCACCAGTGCGTCGTTAACCGCGCGTTTGACATGCTGCGGCGTATCGAAGTCAGGCTGACCAATCGTCAGCGCAATGATGTCGTGGCCTTGCGCCCGTAGCTCACGTGCGCGCTGCGTGGCCGCAGTGCTGGGCGAAAGTTTAATGCGATCCAGCCGGTCGGAATAAAAACCCATGGTGATTTCCTCTATGGCGCTGCTGCGCTGTTATTCGAATTTGATGCCTTGCTCGCGTATCACCTTGCCCCACTTGGCGGTTTCCTGCTTTTGGTGATTGACGAGCGCCTCCGGTGAGCTGCCCACAGGATCTACGCCTTGTGCCTTGAGCTTTTCCTTGACATCATTCGCGGCTACCGCGCGTTGCACTTCGCGGTTGACCTTTGCAACAATGTCACGTGACGTGCCCGCTGGTGCAAACATCCCAAATGAGGTGACCGATTCGAAATTGGGCAACCCTGATTCGTGCACCGTTGGAATTTCCGGCATCAGCGGTGTGCGCGCGAGTGTGCTGGTAGCCAGCGCGCGCAATCGTCCCGTTTTGGCATGCGGCGCTACGGTAATGGCATCCACAAAAGACAAGGCTGTTTCGCCACCCATCAATGCCTGAAACGATGGCCCGCCGCCTTTGTAGGGCACGTGAGTCATTTTGATTTTCGCCATGTTCATGAACAGTTCAGTCGCCATGTGACTGGTGGCGCCGACACCTGCGCTGGAAAATACAATCTGGCCAGGTTGCGCTTTGGCCAGGGATATCAAGTCTTTCGCACTTTTCACTGGCAGCGAGGTGTGCAGCGTCAAAATCTGCGGATTTACGGCCACCAGCGAAATGGGTGCAAAAGCGGTTTCGTTATCGTACTGAATATTCTTATAAAGATGCGGCGCGATGGCAAAAGTGCTGTTGGTACCCAGCAGCAAGGTGTAACCATCCGGCGACGCCTTGGATGCAAAGGCATGGCCAATGGTGCCCGTTGCACCGCCACGATTGTCGACAATCCATTGCTGGCTGGTGTATTCAGCAAGCTTCTGCCCGAGGATACGGCCTATTGAATCAGTCGAGCCACCCGCCGCCCACGGCACAATCAGACGCACCGCTTTGTTAGGAAACTCCTGCGCATACAACAGGGGCGCATCGAAAAACACCGGTAACAGTAGCAGCAGAAATCTTTTCATAGGATGGCCTGTTTGTGTGCCGTTGAATCTGTCATGTTCGCATTCTACCGCGACCCACCACTATGCATACTGCGGCAGGCGTGCGTTGCTTTTTCTTCCTGGCCGTGGCGTGTAAAATCGCCAGCTCAATTGACGCTTTTACCCAGTCACCGGAGGCGCACCAAATGATTCGCAAATTAAGAACCGAGCGCGATGGACAGCAATGGATGCTCGACCTGGCACTCAACATGCGGGGCCGCGTGCAAAATTTCGAACGGGACGATATCGAAGTGCCCGCAGGCACGCGCGCGCGCAACTACCGCATGCTGCCGAAGGTTTGGCGTCAGGCTGGTGAGAAGCATGAAGCGCTGGCCAAACGCGCTGAAGCGCGTGGCGCGAAGGCCACGGCAGTGTCACATTACGATCACGCCGTTGAAGCCTACCGCATGGCGCAACATCCAATCTTTTTCGACAACCATCCGGTCAAGAAGTATCTCTACAAGAAATTGTCCGAGATGGTGGATCGCCGTTCCAAGGTTGCCGACTATCCGATAGAACGCGTGGAAGTGCCCTTCGACAACGGCACCACCATTTCCTGCCTGCTGCACCTGCTACCGGATCGCCGCAAGGCGCCGTGCGTGATTTACGTGCCGGGTATGGATCAGTCGAAAGAAGTATTTCCTAAAGCCGGCCATAACGTTGCGCAGGCGCGCGGCTTTCACGTCATCGCCATCGACGGCCCGGGTCAGGGCAATTCAAACATGCAGAAGATCCGTTCGGTTGGCCTGAATTACGAACGCGCGGGCGCAGCGGTCATCAGCTATCTGCAAACCCGCAAGGAAATCGACAAAAACAAAATTGCGATCTACGGTATCAGCATGGGCAGCTATTGGTGTCTGCGTCTGTCGAGCTACGATCATCGTGCAGCGGCCGTGGTGAGCTCAGTGGCTTGCTTCAATCCCAACAACACCATCTTCACGCAATCATCACCGCGCTTCAAGCAGATGTTCATGTACATGGCTGGTTACAGCGACGAAGAAAAATTCGACGAAGAAGTCGCCAAGCCCATGACCGTGCGCGGCTACCTCGGCAAAATCAAATGCCCGACGCTGCTAGTGACCGGTGAATTCGATCCGCTGTGTCCGCTGGAAGATGCCGTAGAAGCGTTTGAAGACTTGAAAGTACCCAAGGAAATGTGGGTGATGGAAAATCAATATCACCCACTGTGGGGACTGCAAAACCTCGGCGGACTGGATTGCCACGAATACGTGCTCGACTGGCTGCAGGCACTGTTCAGCAAGAAAATGACGCCTAAGAAAAGCGGACGCATTGCCTATGTCAAAGAGCATGGCGACGGGCCGTGGGGCGACTGCGAATGGACGCCGCCGGTCAAACGTGGGCAGGCTTATTTCTAACTTATTGGTCTCTAATCTGAAGTTCCTCCGTCTTCATAGCCACTAAATCCCCGTTTTCATGCCGCTGTAGCTGGAGAAGGCCGTCTGATGCGGTCTTTTTTTGGTGTAAATGTGTAGTCACTAAACATGCTTGTAATTCTACAATATTATGGCTATGATGCTGCTATGGCCTCA
>CANKUB010000112.1 GCA_947486575.1 Betaproteobacteria bacterium
AAATGCTGTGCGAAGGTTTCTCCCTCATACAAGGTTTAGATTCGAGTTAGTAATATTTATGGGTAAAGGGCAGTGCTAGGCTCACCGACGTTCCTGTCGCCATATTGACTCCAAAAAGACAGGAAACTACACAGCCTATGCAAAAAGTACAAGCCCCTTATCATAGCCGTTCAGCTACCGGATTTTGATGCAATTGCCCTGTCAAGACGGGCGCGCCCCTGTGGTACCATGCGCCACTTTTAAGACAGTCGGGGCCGCATGTCTGAATCTTATCTTGTCGCCATCATCCTCGGCATTGTCGAGGGCCTCACCGAGTTTTTGCCAATCTCCAGCACGGGGCATTTGATACTCGCAGGCGGACTGCTCGGCTATCACAGCGAAAAAGCCAAGGTATTTGAAATTGTTATTCAAACCGGTGCGATGTTTGCCATTATTTGGGAATACCGAAGCCGCTTTCTGGGCGTGGCAATGGGCGCGTTCAGTGATCGTGCATCGCAGCGGTTTATCACCAATTTGATCGTGGCATTTATTCCAGCGGCAATTCTGGGGCTGGCGTTTGGCAGTTTGATTAAAAGCTATCTGTTTTTTGCCGTGCCAGTGGCGCTGGCGTTTATTGTTGGCGGTGTGATCATTTTGTGGGTTGAGCGTGCCGGGCAAACCGCGCGGGTTGATCGCATCACCAACGTCGATGACATGACGTGGCAGGACGCGCTCAAAGTCGGCATCGCGCAAACCTTTGCGTTGATACCCGGCACCTCGCGTTCGGGCGCGACGATTATCGGCGGCATGCTGTTTGGCTTGTCGCGCAAGGTAGCGACTGAGTTTTCGTTTTTTCTGGCGGTGCCTACGCTGATCGCAGCGGGGGCGTATAGCCTGTTGAAAAACCGCGCGCTGCTGAGTATTGACGATATCGGCTTTTTTGCGGTGGGTTCGTTCACCGCGTTTGTCTCCGCATTTATCTGCGTGCGCTGGTTGCTGCGCTACATCACCACGCACGATTTCACGGTGTTTGCGTGGTACCGCATCGCCTTCGGGCTGGTGATTCTTTACACCAGCTATTCGGGCGTGGTGCAGTGGCCTACATAATACGTAACTGAGAATCCGATAACATTTATGTTACTCGACCGGCACCGCGATTTGTTTCGCGTGCCCTCGATACGCGCTACCCTGCTCGCATCGATTCCTGGCAGGTTACCCATCGGCATTGCGGGCTTTGCGATTTTGCTGCTGGTGCAAAACAGATCCGGCTCGTTCATCACGGCGGGTATTGCGAGCGGGCTTTATGTGCTGGGGCTGGCGAGCGTTGCGCCACTGATCGGGCGCGCGATTGATCGGGCCGGACCGCTGCCCGTGTTGCGCCTGTGCGCGTGCGTGTATCCGCTGATGCTGGCTGCGCTGGTGGGGCTGGTGACGATGCGCGCACATGCGTTTGCCATTGCACTGTGCGCCTATGTGGCGGGCGCTGCACTGCCGCCGATTACCATTTGCATGCGCACGCTTTACCCGCGTGTGCTTACCGATTCTGCGCTGCTGCAAACCGCCTATTCTGTGGATTCCGTTATCGTTGAATCGGTGTTCGTCATCGGCCCGGCGCTGGTGGCCTTTTTTCTGGCGGCGGGTTATCCCGAGGGCGCGGTGTTGCTCGCCGCTGTTGCCGCCGCCGCCGGCACGCTATGGTTCAACCGCACGCCGGTGATTCGCGACTGGGAGCCGCGTGCGCGCAGCGGCGGCAGTCGCTGGGCCATATTCACCGAGCCGGGGTTGCTGGTGTTATTCGGCGCCACGCTGTTTTATTCAGTAGCGTTTGGGCTGTTTGAGGTGGGCGTAACGGCTTTTGCCACCCAGCGCGGCACGCCTTCGCTGGCGGGCATCGCGCTCGCGTTGGCAAGCCTTGGCAGTGCGCTAGGCGCATTCGCTTATGGCGCGCGCCACTGGCAAGCGCCGCTGCGTTTGCAGTTTTTAATCGCGTTGGGGTTGATGGCAGCAGGCTCGCTGATCGTTGCACCCGCAAACGATATCTATTTGTTTTTATTGGCTAATTTAATTGCCGGCGCACCAATGGCCAGCGTCATCGCAACGCAATCACTGTTGCTGTCGCGCCTCGCCCCGCAAGGCAAACTGGCAGAAAGTTTTACCTGGGGCGGCACCTGTTTGCTCGGCGGCATCAGCGGTGGCATTGCACTAGGCGGCGTGCTGGCGGAAACGGTTGCCCCGGCGTGGCTGCTGATAACTGCCGCTGCCGCAACCGGCGTCGCAGCGCTGATTGCGATGGCAATTCCGCATTCGGAAAAACTCGATGTGACGGATGCACACTTTGTGAGTTGAGCCGGGTGGAAATGTTCGCCATACTTGCGCATGAGACAAAACCCATCGAATCCCGCTAAATATTCTGCGAAAGGCCAAACATGAAAACCCGTGAATCGCTGCTGATCGGCGCGCTATTTGCGCTGCTATTGAGTGGCTGCGCGCCGCTCATCGTACAAAGCCCATCCGGCGCGTTAACGCCGGTAAACGCCATTGCAGACGCAGACGACAAGCATCTGATGCTGTTCGGCGCCGATGTGGTTGCGTACTTCACCGAGGGCAAACATCGACAGGGCGACCCGGCGATCAAGTCGGTGCTGGAAGGCGTAACTTTTCGATTCGCCACTGCACAGCACAAAGCGCTGTTCGACAAGGAGCCCAATCGCTACTTGCCACAATACGGCGGCTACTGCGCCAATGGCATTGTCTATGGCATTCCGTGGGGCGGTAATGCGGACGCGTGGCGCATTATCGATGGCAAGTTGTATACGTTTGGTGGCCCCGGTTCGCGCAACGGGTTTTATCTGGATCTGCCACGCAATATTGCGCTGGCCGATAAATACTGGGCCGAAGAAGTGCGTGGCGCGAATGCGTTCGTACAGCGCGTAAAGCGATTGCTGTTTCGTGTGCCGCACTATCTGACCGGGCCAGAGCTCGCGCAGGAAGTGGCGCGGCGTGGCGCTAAATCCTGACGCGATTTTTTCCCTGATTGAGACACGCAAATGATTTACATGGTCGATCACGTTTTCGCCAATCCGCAAACCGAATCCGCATGGCATGAATGGTATACGGGCTATCTACAAAAGTTGCTGAGCGTGCCGGGCTTTGGCAGTGCGCAGCGCTTTAAGGCCATCGATGAAACGCCGCACCGCTTTCTGGCGATGTATGCGGTGGGATCGGCTGCGGTTTACGATAGCCCGGGCTATAAAAACATGGGCGGCGGCGGCAGCCAGAGTGCGCGCTTTCATGGCGACTATAAATTATGGACACGCAATCTGTTCGAAGGCGCTGATGATGTGCCGCTGGTAAACGAAGGGCAGTGCGTGTATGCGCTCGACAGCGATAGCGCAGATCGCCAACTGCCATTTACACCGGCGCCGCTCTGGCTGAAATCGGTGGGGCTGCATCAAACAACGAAATACCGGGCGATTGTGGTGCTGGATGCAAGCGCAGTTGCCGAGGCTAAATCAGCGGTGGGTGACGCGGGGCATTTCTATGCAGCGTTTACGCCGCGCCTGCGCCCAAAATAAAACCGTACCGATCCCCAGTTTGAACGCACCCTGGCGAGTCATTGCTGTCTATGGATTTTGGTACGGATAATCCATTTGTTTTGCGATGCGCGCACGGGCATCTGCACCTGCCAGTTTCTGCACCACATGCAGCCCGAGGTCGATGGAGGTGCTGACGCCACCGCCCGTGATGAGGTTGCCTTCATCGACGATGCGTTGCTGCACGACAGTGGCGCAATACGGTTCCAACTCTTTGTAGGCGCTGGGATGCGTGGTGGCGCGCTTGCCTTGCAAAAACCCGGCTGCGCCCAGCAGCAGCGCGCCCGTACAAACCGAGGTTTTCAGCGGCGCATCCTGCGCGGTTGCTATCCAATCGACAAACGCGTGATCATGCTGCAGCGGGCGCGTGCCGAAGCCGCCGGGGATGAACAGCAAATCATATCCCGCGAGTGATGTGCCTACCGTGTCGGCCGTAATTTTCAGGCCGCGATCATCGGTGACCTGCGCTGTGCGCGCACAGATATTCCAGGCAAAGTCTTCGATGACTTTCATCGTTTTCAAACGCGTCATGGCGTCGTAGAAGCCGATGAAATCCAGTGTGGTCATGTTGTCGAACATTACAAATGCGGCTTTCATTACGTGCGCGCTCCGCTGAAATCAATCCGGAATTTAACCTTGAATCCACGGCAAGCCTGCCGCGCGCCAGCCGCCGATGTTGTTGCGATGGCCTGCGCCATCGCGATCGCCTTCAAAGCCTTCGAGGACGTTGTAGCAATGGGCGAAGCCCGCCTGCGTGGCGTATCCCGCTGCATTGTGCGAGCGGCCGCCGCTACGGCACAAAAACATCACCACGGCGTCCTTTGGTACTTTTTGCGCAAGCTCTTCGATGAACGCTTCGTTAGGGCGATTGCCGGGATAACTCATGATTTCAACTTCCACCGCGTTGGGTACGCGACCGACCCAATCCCATTCAGCGCGTGTGCGCACGTCCACCAGTTTTGCGCTGACGTTGTGCTGCATCAGGTCGTGTGCTTCTTGCGGCGTGAGCGCGCCCGCGTAAGGCAGGCCCAGTTGTTTACCGCGCAGTTTGGCGGTGTTGAGTATGTCGTCGGTATTCATATGGGGCGATAAATTTGATGGGATGGATTGTGGAGTTTACCCGACGCGGTGCGATTGTCGCGGCAGGGTTTTAGTCAAGCGTTGCGCGAAATTATCGCAACCTGTTGTTTTTATTATGATTATTGCGTTTTGCGTTGGCGACTGCGCCCTTTTGAGTAAGAATACGCGGCGCGGCGCGCCATTGGTGCGCTTATTACAGTGATTGCACCAAGTTGGTGCGTTTTCGCGGCAGTTTAGCTGGAATTTCCCTTGTGGCACAATGCCGTTCCCGCGAGCCAGCTTGGCATGCTTCATGCTGATACTTACCGCGCACAGTTTTATTCATTCTTACCCGTCAGGAGAGACGAAAATGGCTAACGCCGCTGATGTATTGAAGATTATCAAAGACAACGAGGTCAAGTTTGTGGACCTGCGTTTTACCGATACCCGCGGCAAGGAACAGCATGTTTCCGTGCCGCATAAGATGTTTGACGCGGCCAAGTTTACCGATGGCCACGCGTTTGACGGCTCGTCGATCGCAGGCTGGAAAGGCATTCAAGCCTCGGACATGTTGCTGATGCCCGACCCGGATTCGCAGCGCATGGATCCGTTTACCGATGAACCGACGCTGATTCTGACGTGCGACGTGGTAGAGCCGTCAGATGGCAAAGGCTATGACCGTGATCCGCGTTCACTGGCCAAGCGCGCCGAGGCGTATTTGAAATCCAGCGGCTTGGGTGACACCGCCTACTTCGGCCCGGAGCCGGAGTTTTTTGTGTTTGATTCGGTGACGTGGGGCGTGGACATGTCCGGCTCGCACGTCAAGATTGAGTCGAGCGAAGCGCCGTGGTCGTCGGGCAAAGAATACGAAGGCGGCAACATGGGCCATCGTCCGCCGATCAAGGGCGGTTATTTCCCCGTGGCGCCGGTGGATTCGCTGCAAGATATTCGCTCGGCGATGTGCCTGGCGCTTGAAGAGCAGGGCGTGCCGGTCGAAGTTCATCATCACGAAGTGGCAGCGCCCGGCCAATGCGAAATCGGCACCCTGTTCAGCAGCCTGGTGAAGCGCGCCGACTGGAACCAGATTCTGAAATACACCGTACAAAACGTGGCGCACTCCTATGGCAAAACGGCAACCTTCATGCCGAAACCGGTGGTGGGCGACAATGGTTCCGGCATGCACGTGCATCAATCGATCTGGAAAGCCGGGCAAAATCTGTTCAGCGGCAACGGCTATTCGGGCCTGTCGGAATTCGCACTGTTCTACATCGGCGGCATTATCAAGCACGCCAAAGCGCTGAACGCGATTACCAATCCCGGTACCAACTCGTATAAACGTCTGGTGCCCGGCTTTGAAGCGCCGATCAATCTGGCGTATTCCGCGCGCAATCGTTCGGCGTCGATTCGTATTCCGTTTGTGTCCAGCCCCAAAGGCCGCCGCATCGAAGTGCGCTTCCCGGACCCGACAGCGAATCCGTATCTGGCCTTTGCCGCGATGATGATGGCGGGCCTTGATGGCGTGCAAAACAAAATTCATCCCGGTGATCCGATCGATAAAAACTTGTATGACTTGCCGCCGGAAGAAGCCAAAAAAGTGCCGAACGTTTGCTCGTCACTCGACATGGCGCTGGATTGCCTGGACAAAGACCGCGAGTTCCTGACGCGCGGCGGCGTGTTCTCCAACGACATGCTCGATGCCTACATCACGCTGAAAATGGAAGAAGTCACCGCCTTCCGCATGACCACGCATCCGCTGGAGTTTCAGTTGTATTACAGCTTGTAAGACATTAACTGCCTTACCGCAGCGAAGTTCTTGAGCGGCGATTCTCCAAACGGGAATCGCCGTTTTACTTTGTGCTTGAGGCTCTTTACGTTTCCATTGCGCCTTGCGGAGTTTTTCGCCTTTAAGTCCTTGACGCACCAAAACAGTGCGAATATAATTATCCTTAATTAACAAATAGTTACGTATTCATCTTGAAGTTGCCCCGTCAACCGCATAGAGTGCGAACCGTTACTGTCCCAAGGCGATAAATTTATGGGGTTAGCAATGCGAAGTGCGCTCGGTGTTGTGCTGTTGCTTGCAGTGGCGGGGCCATTGCGTGCGGATATTTACGAATGCGAAGAGCCCGGCGGCGGCAAACGCTTCACCAATATCAAGTCCGAGGCCAAGGGCTGCAGGCAGCTAACCGTGACCCCCAATGTCGTGTCTCCGCCACCGCCCGGCGGCGCGGCAGCGCCGCGCGGCAGCGACGCGCGCTCGCCTACGCCAGAGGGCTTTCCCAAGGTGGCGCCGCAAGTGCAGCAAACGCGCGACAACGACCGCAAGAAAATCCTCGAAACCGAACTGATCAACGAAGAACGCAACCTGCAAAACGCCAAGCGCGAGCTGACGGAGCAGGAAAACACCCGTCTTGGCAGCGAACGCAACGCCCAACGCATGCTCGACCGCATCGAGCCGTTCCAGAAAAAAGTCAAACTGCACGAAGACAATATTGCCAATCTCAGAAAAGAGTTGAGCAACCTGCGTTAGTTGTCGACGCGCAGCCCTTAAGCCCGGCTCTGTCGAGCTGGCCTGCTTCTTGCTCATCATTGGGGTGAGATATCACCACCATGACCCCTATTGTAATTTCCGCGCTATCCGGATTGGATCTATTAGCCACCGCTGTAATTCTGGTGGATAACGCGGACATCTTGTGCCATATGAATCCTGCGGCTGAAAACCTGCTTGAATTGAGCCACTCACACGTGGTGGGGCAAAGTATTACCAGCGTGTTTGCCGATCACGAGGTACTGGCGGCAGCACTGAAATACGCGCGCAAAAACAATTGCAGCTTTTCCGAACATGATTTGATGATTGCGGTAAGCGGCCGTCCGCGCATGCACTTTGCGTGTACCGTGACGCCGATCGAGCGCAGCAGCGCGTTTGATGTTGACGGCTGTCTGGTGGAGTTTCGCCAGATCGATCAACAGTTGCGTATCGCGCGCGAAGAGCGGGTGTTTGATCAGGGCGTGGCCAATCGCGAGCTGATGCGTAATCTGGCGCACGAAATCAAAAATCCGCTGGGCGGCATACGCGGCGCAGCGCAACTGCTGGAACGCGAACTCGAAAACCCGGCGCTGCACGAGTACACGCAAGTCATCATGAAAGAGGCCGACCGCCTGCAGGCGCTGATGGCGCGGCTGCTTGCGCCGCACCGCATTGCGCAACCCGCGCACGTCAATATTCATGAGGTGCTGGAGCGCGTGCGCAGCGTGTTGCTGGCGGAGTATCAAAAAGAAATTGCCATTCAGCGTGATTACGATGTAAGCCTGCCGGATGTCTACGGCGATGTCGAGCAACTGATCCAGGCCGTGCTGAATGTCGCGCGCAATGCAGCACAGGCACTTACTGAAGCGCCCGGCAATAACAATGCGGCACCCGCTCAGATCACCCTCAAAACGCGTGCGGCGCGGCAGGTCACGCTCGCGCGTAAACGTTATCGTCACGCGATTGAAGTCAGCATTATCGACAACGGCCCCGGCATTCCGGCCGAAATCGGTGAGCGCGTGTTTTATCCGCTGGTGACCGGGCGCGCCGAAGGCAGCGGCCTCGGGCTGACCATTGCACAAAATTTTGTCAGCCAGCACAACGGCACGCTAACGTTTGAAAGCGCGCCGGGGCGCACCTGCTTCACCTTGCTGCTTCCCGTTGCCGATGCGCCGAATCACGCGGTATCGTAATATTTATTTATGTTTAAAAACAATTATTTACGTTGTCTCGTTATTTTGCATGCTCCGCCTTCGCGCGGACAAGGAGTGCCGCCATGTATCCCACAACCGCAACACCCGATTTCACACGCCTGCCCGCAGGCTTTATTCAAAAGCAAGCCATGTCGGTAAACCCGGTATGGATTGTCGATGACGACCGCTCAATCCGCTGGGTGTTCGAGAAAGCGCTCGCCCGCGAAGGCATCGCCTATCGCGCGTTTTCAACAGCGCAGGAAGCGCTCGATGCACTCGCCACGGAAACACCACGGGTGGTGGTTAGCGACATTCGCATGCCCGGTGAATCGGGTCTGGTGCTGCTGCAAAAAGTGCGCGAAAAATTCGCCACGCTGCCGGTGATTATCATGACCGCGTATTCCGATCTGGGTAACGCCGTCACCGCGTTTCAGGGTGGCGCGTATGAATATTTGCCCAAACCTTTTGATGTCGATACTGCGGTGGAACTCATACGCCGCGCGATGAGCGAAAATCAGACGCCCCAGGCGGCGGTGGAGGTGCATGACAGCACGCCGGAGATCCTCGGCCAGGCGCCATCGATGCAGAACGTATTTCGTGCCATCGGGCGCCTCGCACAATCGAACGCGACGGTGCTGATCACCGGCGAATCCGGCACTGGCAAAGAGTTGGTGGCAAGCGCGCTGCATCAGCACAGCCCGCGCGCGAAGTTGCCGTTCATCGCCATCAACACCGCAGCGATTCCGAAAGATTTGCTTGAATCAGAACTGTTTGGGCATGAGCGCGGCGCCTTCACCGGTGCGCAGACCACGCGGCGCGGACGCTTTGAACAAGCCGAAGGCGGCACGCTTTTCCTCGACGAAATCGGCGACATGCCGGCCGAATTGCAAACGCGTTTGCTGCGCGTTTTGTCGGATAACCACTACTACCGCGTCGGCGGACAGCAACCAATCAAAGCCAACGTGCGTGTGATTGCCGCGACGCATCAGGATTTGGAGGTGCGGGTAAAGCAAGGCCTGTTCCGCGAAGATTTGTTTCACCGGCTTAACGTGATTCGCCTGCGGCTGCCCAGCTTGCGTGAACGCCGCGAGGATATTCCGCTGCTGGCTCAGCACTTTCTGCGCAAGAGCGCGAAAGACCTGAATGTCGACGTCAAACGCCTTTCAAATTCAGTAATCAAATATTTGATTACCATGGATTTTCCGGGCAACGTGCGGCAGCTCGAAAATCTCTGCCACTGGCTAACCGTGATGGCACCTTCCGCGCAAATTGAAATCGAAGACCTGCCGCCGGAAATCCGCAGCGAAGCCGCTGTGCCCGTCGATCAGGACTGGATAGGCGCGCTGGAACGCGAGGCTGGCGCGCGACTGGCGCGCGGTGAAACGCGCATCATGGACGAACTCACCCATCAGTTTGAAAAGGCGCTGATCCTGAAAGCGCTGGCACAAACCGGCGGACGGCGCATCGAAGCCGCCACCCTGCTCGGCATCGGTCGCAACACGCTGACGCGCAAGGTGCAGGAGCTGGGCATCGACAATAAAGATAAAGGCAGTGATTAGCGCTGCTACCTGCGCAGTTGCGCGTTCGAGGCTTCAAACGCGCGCATGGTGTTTTCTACGTTGTACGGCCGTTCTTCGTAGCTGGCAGGATCCCACTCGCTGCGGGGCGTAGCAAAAAAATCGCCGCCGTAAACATGCAGCGCTGCTGTAATCTGATTCAGCGGATTGACCACCGCGTGAATTACGTTCTTGCCCAGCAGCGCCACATCTTTGACATTGAGGTCTTTCGTGCCGTGCCGCTTTAAACTATTTCCGTCGCGCTGGTAGAACGTATTTTCCTCGCGGCCCGCGTAAATGCCGATCACTGCCCACATGTAATGATTGTGCGGCTGGAACGACATGTGCGGCCCCCAGCACAAATTCAGAATCGTCAGATCATCTGCCCGGTGTACGACATTAACGCCCGCGCGCTGTGGCTCACCCACGGCACGCATGAGGTCCAGCGGATCGCTCACTGCGCGCGCCACCAGTTCACGCACCGCAACCGAGGCGTCGGCTTCACGCAGCGCCACGCGGCAATCTTCGATGAAACGATCGGTCTGAAACATGGAGGTTCCGCTGACGTTTTCCCTTATGCGTTGATATCCGCAAACACCGGCGCATGATCCGAAGGCCGTTCGAGTTTGCGCGGCTCGATATCCACCGCACACGCCGTGCAGTGTTGTGCCAGCGGCGCTGACAGCAGAATGTGATCAATACGTACACCGAGTTTGCGGCGGAACGCATTCATGCGGTAATCCCACCAGGTAAATGACCGCTCGGGTTGATCGAACATTCTGAAGCTGTCGGTCAGCCCCAGCGCGAGCAAGCCTTTGAACGCCGCGTGTTCCAGGTCGCTGAACAATACTTTACCCGCCCATTCTTTGGGATCGTACACATCGCGATCTTCGGGCGCGATGTTGTAGTCGCCGAGCAGCGCCAGTCTGGGATATTTTTGAATCTCGGCGCGCAGCCATTCGGTGAGCGCTGCCAACCAGCGCAATTTGTATTGATACTTGTCGGATTCGACCGACTCGCCGTTGGGAATGTAGACGCAGATCACGCGTGTGTCGCCGTAGGTTGCGGCCAGCACGCGCTTTTGCGGATCATCAAAGCCGGGGATATCTGCACTGACTTCCGTCGGTGCCGTGCGCGACAGCAACGCCACACCGTTGTAGGTTTTTTGCCCGTTGAAAACAACTTGATAGCCGGTTTGTGTGATGGCCTCAAGCGGAAATTTCACGTCCTCGGTTTTGGTTTCCTGCAGGCACAACACATCCGGCTGATGCATTGCCAGCCACTCTGTCACGTGCGGAAGCCGCACCTTCAACGAATTCACGTTCCACGTGGCGATACGCATAAGTATTTGTTTTTATTCGATTATTTTTAATTTTTCGATGGCGATGGCGAAGCCGTGTTCTCGGCGGGCTTGGCTGCGACCGGTGCTGCTGCGGCTGGCGGATTGGGCCGCGTTCCAGCAGCGGTACGCGGGTAGCCCGCTGCATCGAGCGAGCTATCCCACTCTGTCTCCAGATAGCCTTTCAAGGTTGTTGTGCCCACTTGCAGCACGGGAACTTCCGCAGCAGGGGATACCTTTTTGAACTCCTCCAGATCGGACTTGGGGTTTTTATCAGTGTAGGGCACGCCGCGCCGCGCGAGATGCGCACGCGCGTTCTCGCATGTTTTACCGCAGTCCGAACTACCCCAAAAGGTGACCGGATGATTTTTGGCGGCCAACTGCACCGAGAACGGCACGTCACCCGTGCCAATGACATTAGCTCCGATGCGCCGCTGCTCGATATTTTTTGACGGCACCGCCGTGGGTGGTGGTGTATCTCGCCACTCAACGTTGCCCTTGGCATCGACCCAGCGATACAACTGCGCTGCGGTCGCTGTTGTCGCGCTGGCTAAGCCAAGCAAAAACACGCACAGAATTTTCGCCACGTTTTTCATGATGTTTTCCTCACAAAGTGTGCCGCATGAAACGGGGAAAGCTTACCGCAAAATGGACACTCAAGCGGCTGTTGCATCCACTACCATGCCATTGTGCCGGAGCAGCGCGTCGATGGAAGGCTCGCGCCCGCGAAACGCCTTAAAGGATTCCAGTGCTGGACGACTGCCGCCGACAGCAAGAATTTCATTGCGAAAGCGCGCGCCAACCGCAGGATCAAGCACGCCTTGTTCCTCGAACAGACTGAACGCATCGGCGGACAGCACCTCCGCCCATTTGTAGCTGTAATACCCTGCGGCGTAGCCACCGGCGAAAATGTGCGAAAAGCTGTTGGGAAAACGGTTGTACGCTGGCGGAAAAACCACCGCGACGCGGCTGCGTACCTCATTCACCAAATCCAGAGCAGTCTGGTCAGGTGCAAGGCTCGAATGCAGTTCCAGATCAAACAGCGAAAACTCGATCTGCCGCACGGTTTGCATGCCACTCTGAAAATTTTTCGCCGCCAGCATTTTGTCGAACAATGACTTGGGCAGCTGCTTGCCGGTCTGGAAATGCCGCGTCATCGGGCGCAACACGTCCCACTCCCAGCAAAAGTTTTCCATGAACTGGCTGGGCAACTCAACCGCGTCCCACTCAACGCCGTGGATGCCCGACACGCCAAGGTAATCCACCCGCGTCAGCAAGTGGTGCAAACCATGACCAAACTCATGAAACAGCGTGATCACTTCGTCGTGCGTGAACTGCGCAGGCTGTCCGCCCACCGGCGCAGAGAAGTTGCAATTCAGATACGCCACCGGCGATTGCAAACCCGACGCCGTACGCCGCCGCGTGATCGCGTCATCCATCCACGCGCCGCCACGCTTGGTGCTGCGCGCGTAAAGATCAAGATAAAACTGCCCGATCAGCGCGCCGGATTTATCGTGTATCGAATAAAAGCGCACGTCTGCATTCCACAGTGGTGCTTCGGTCGGCGTGATGATCAAGCCGTAGAGCGTTTCGATCAGCTTGAACATGCCGGGCACAACCGTGGTTTCGGGCAGATATTCTTTCACCTCCTGTTCGGAGAACGCGTACCGCGCAACGCGCAATTTTTCTGAGGCATAGGGAATATCCCACGCATCGAGTTTGTTCATGCCTAATTCCGCGCGCGCAAAGTCATTGAGTTCTTTAAGATCGCGCTCGGCGTGGGGCTTGGCGCGCGCCGCAAGCTCATTCAAAAAATCGATCACCTGTTTGGGCGTTTCCGCCATTTTTGGTTCGAGTGAATATTCGGCGTAATTGTTGAAATCGAGCAGTTGCGCGAGCTCTTTGCGTAATCTGACGATGTCTGCGATCAGCGATGTGTTGTCCAGCTCGGCTTTGCCAAACTCTGACGCACGTGTTGCCGAGGCGTGATACATCAATTCACGCAAGGCGCGATCATCGGCGTATTGCATCACCGGCAGGTACGAGGGCGCGTGCAGCGTAAATTTCCAGCCGGGCTTTTTATCTGCCTCCGCCGCTTCGCGCGCTGCCTGCTTTACGTCATCGGGCAGGCCGGCCAGGCCTTTTTGATCCACAACAAAATGCGAAAATGCGTTGGTAGCGTCCAGCACGTTGTCCGAAAATCGCGACGTGAGTTTCGACAGTTCTTCGCAAATCGCTTTAAAGCGCGCCTTTTTATCCGCAGACAATTCCGCGCCGCCCAGCCGAAAGTCACGCAATTCGTTTTCAATGATTTTTTGCTGTGCGGGTGACAGGGCTTTGTATTCAGCAGATGAATGTAACTGTTTGTTCTTATTGAATAATTTTTCGTTCTGCCCCAGCTCGGTGTAGTACTCGGTGATCTTTGGCAGATTGGCGTTGTAAACCTCGCGCAGTTCCGCGCTGTTCATCACCGCGTTGAGATGACCGACCTGACCCCACGCGCGGCTCAAGCGTTCATTGGCGTTTTCCAGCGGCTCAATAAAATCGCGCCACGTCGCGGGTGTGCCGTCGGCGGCAACTTTTGCGATCACCGAATTGCATGCCGCGAGCAAGGTATCGACAGCGGACGTGACGTGTTCCGTTTTGAAATCCGCGAAGCGCGGCAGACCGGAGAAATCGAGCAATGGATTGACAGGGTTCATGCGAATACTCGGAGAAAAATACGGGAGGAAAGTCTAACAGAACCCTTAGACGAGCTCTGGGCGAACGGAATGAGGACCGCTATTTCGATTCGTGTGCGATTTGGCCGCCGACCAGCGTGTGTGTCACCCGGCCTTTCAGTTCAATGCCGCGGAACGGTGTGTTCTTGCCCTGGCTCAACAGCGACGACGGCTCAACTTTCCAGTAGCGCTCGGCGTCGAACACGCACACATCGGCGTCCGCACCGACCGACAAATGCCCCGCGTCTATCCCCAGAATGTTTGCGGCGTCGCTCGTCACGCGCGCCAGTGCGACAGGCAACGCAACGCCATCTTCTTCGGCCCATTTGAGGGTGAGCGGCAGCAGCAGCTCAAGCCCCGTTGCGCCCGGTTCGGATTCAGAGAACGGCAGTTGTTTGGCGTCGTCATCCACCGGGCAATGATCGGAGCACACCGCATCGATGGTGTGATCGGCGAGGCCCTTGCGTAACGCATCGCGATCACGCTGGCTGCGCAGCGGCGGAATTAAATGGCAGTTTGCATCAAAGTAGCCGATGTCCATTTCCGACAAATGCAAATGATGCACGGCGACATCGCAGGTAACCGCCACCCCATCATGCCGCGCACGGCGTACCATATTGATGCCTTCTGCACTTGATAAACGGCACAGATGCACGCGCGCTCCGGTTTCACGGGCGAGCAGCAAAATGACCGCAAGTGCAGCGGTTTCTGCGCATACGGGAATCGACGGCAGGCCCAGTCGTGTTGCCACCTGGCCATCATGCGCAACCCCGTTGCGCGCGAGGGCTGCATCCTGCGGACGCAGCCACACCGCTATGTTGAACGTGGCCGCATATTGCATGGCGTAGAACAACACCTGGTTATCGTTGAGCGGCACATCCGCATGCGAAAACGCCACGCAGCCTGCGTCGCGCAATTCCGCCATTTCCGTAAGCCGTACGCCCTTCAGCGCTTCGGTGAGCGCGCCGATCGGATACACCCGCGCCTTGTTGAGATTGCGCGCGCGATACTTGAGCATTTCTACCAGACCCGGTTCATCCAGCGGCGGATCGGTATCCGGCGGGCACGCGAGGCTGGTCACACCGCCAGCGGTGGCGGCATTCATTTCCGATTGGAGCGTGGCGATATATTCAAAGCCCGGCTCACGCAGACGCGCGGACAAATCCACCAGGCCGGGACAAACGATCTTGCCGCTCGCGTCGATGATGCGGTTAGCGATAAAGCCAGCCGGTGCAGCGCCGACCGCAACAATTTTGCCCGCAGCAATATACAGATCGCGCGCAGCGTCGATGTTATTGCGCGGGTCAACGAGGCGACCACCCTTGATGTGGATTTTCATCCTCGCCAACCGCCCGCGACGATACTCATGACTGCCATGCGGATGGCAATGCCGAAGCTCACCTGCGGCAGGATCACGGATTGCCCGCCATCAGCGACACTGGAATCGATTTCCACGCCGCGATTCATCGGGCCCGGATGCAGCACGATGGCATCCGGTTTGGCGAGCGCCAGTGTGTCATTGGTCAGGCCGTAATATTTGTAAAACTCCTGACCGGAAGCGAGCAGCGCGCCTTTCATGCGCTCGTTTTGCAAGCGCAGCGTGCTCACCACGTCGACATCTTTCAATCCCTCGCGCAGGTCGTGGTACACGTGCACGCCGAGGCTGCGGATATCGGCGGGAATCAGCGTGCGCGGACCGATGACGCGAATTTCCGGACAGCCCAGCGTGGTGAGCGCCTGAATTTGCGAGCGCGCCACACGCGAATGCAGGATGTCGC
>CANKUB010000113.1 GCA_947486575.1 Betaproteobacteria bacterium
AAAACAACTGCGGAGCAGTTGCCCGTAGTATCTGTCTGGCAACGGGTTTGTGCCTTCATTGTCGCGAACGTCGCCGGGTTTAACTGGCTTGCAACACAAGATTCCCCGCAATTGGTGCACTGCACTTAGCGGCAACTGCTGTTTTTAGGTTCATTTGGTATGGCGTGGAGCATCTTATGGCATGCGGCCCAAGTGCTCCTTGTTGCTGCCGCTTTCCCGCGTCACGCGCACGAAACGCCCCAGATTTCAATCACGCCTCTACGCCAAGACATCAAATACCGCTTGCAACAGCATGAAAATATTCAATATTATTTTTGCCGATGCCGATGCCGATGCCGATGCCGATGCCAATCTTGCGAGAAAATTTATTTTGCAAATAATCCCATTGTCACAATGTGAAATGTTTATAACCAATTGTTTTTATTGATAAATATTAAAACCTGACAAAATTACAGGTTTTCCTCTTTCGCCGTACGCCTGTAGCTTTCGGTATGTAGCATACAGCGAAGCCAGTACACAGCGAGGCAAACATGAGCAGACAATGTAACGTTGATTCCGCAAGCGTCGAAGCTGAACGTGCTCGGCAAGCTGCGCAGCCAAGTCCGGCGCGCCTCGCGGGCAATGCCATTTACTACAATCTGATCACCGCGCAAGATAAAGCGCAAGTGTTCGCAGCTATACCTGCATTGGCTCAAACAGAGTGCCGACAAATACGGCTGCGCTATTCATGCCTACGCACTCATGACCAACCACGTACATCTGCTCATCAGCCCAAACCAGCCAAACGGCATTACCCGGCTCATGCAGTCACTGGGGCGGCGCTACGCACAATACGTGAATCGCTTTACACGTGCTGGGGTGGCGGGTGAGGCACCCATCGGCGCGGGCCGCTTGCTGCAGGATGGGCATATTGACCGCATGGCGGTGTTAAAACCCTGGCGTGGGCGTGGGCGTGGGACGAGCGTTGTTGACGGCATTGTTGCAACTGGCGCGCCAATCCGGTTTTACCGAAGTCGTGCTGCACGCACAGACGAAAGAACTAAATGTCTATATAAAACAATCGTTTACGGCAGAAGGCCCGGAATTCGTGGAAGCCGGGATTGTGCGCTGGGTGATGCGACTCAGGTTGTGAGCGCAGTAAGGCTAAAGCGCCGCGTGACTTCGCTGCGGAATATGCCGTGACCACCGAAGCTGCGTTCGGCGTAATACACCTCGCCTTGGCGATTGACGATAATGACGGTCGATGCGCGCGTGCCGTAACGATCATCCCGCGCGATAAATTTCGGGCCGAGTTGTTTTTCGCGAGCGATGCCAACGCCAGTGTCGGGTAGGCTGTTTTCAGGGGCGACGCTGCGATCAGCAAGCAGGGCAAATAATTTTTCCGGTAGCGACTGTTCATCGTGCGTCAGCAGCGCCGCAAGCTCGCGCCGCCCGTCACTGACTTTGGGCCACGGCGTGTCGAGCAGATGGTTACTCAAACCATGCACGCCGGGTGCGACGCACTCAACGGCCTTGCCGTAATTGGAAAAATACCACAGCGCATCGCGGTCACCGGCCAGCGTGCTGAAACCGGCGTATTCGGCTTGACGTGCAGCAACACTTTGCAGGTACGTCTGCGCGGGCAGATCAGTAGTGAGATAACCGCCCGCCAGGTCGCCACGCGAGCGCGGTGCGGTGCCTTTGCCTTGCGGATAACCATCGCGAAAATTCGTCACCGCCGCAAACCGCCCGTTACGCGTAAGGCCCATCCAGGTGCCGCCCAACTCCAGATCGCGTCCAGCGTAAATGTGTGGATGATCTGTCCAGAAATCAGCCGCCGCCGTCGGACGCTCATAGGCCTCATCGCGATTTCCGGCCACCACCAACGGGTAGTCTGCGCTTGCCTTGAATGCAAATAAAATCAAACACATAGTATTACGTTACCGCATAGGGTAAAGGCTGAATTTCCAGTGCCGGGCCGCTGGGCGATTGCCAGTGAATAGCGGATTTTTCGAGGCTGCTGGTTTGAATAACGGCGAGTACATCGTAAGCGCCCAGGCTGGTGGCAACGGCGGCCACGATCATACCGCTGGCCTGTTCGCCAAACGCTTCAGTGTAAAGTTTGTCACCTGCTTTGGGCGCGCTGGCCGCCGTAATGTGCGCGCGTACCATGCGTTGCTTGACGCGGCCAAGATAATGCGTGCGCGCAACAATTTCCTGGCCGGGGTAACAGCCTTTGTCGAAACTCAATGCGCCGATGAGATCAAAATTGACCGTTTGCGGCACGAACTGCTCCTGTGTGGCGGCAACCACGCTGGGAATGCCCGCTTCGATATCCAGCGCGTCCCACAGTGTTGCGGGTGATGCTGAGGCAACGGCAGTCAGCGCAGCTTCAATCCGCGGTGCGTCCGCCAACGCTGCCACGATAAGATATCGCCGCAACGGCAGCAGGATTGCCGACACGCCTTCGTGATGTACAACGTTGTGAACGGCGGCAGGGGCAGCGCCAGTAATCGTGTTTACCAGTGAAGCCGCGTCCGTGCTTGTCAGGCCAAACAAAACCTGATCCTCAGAAATATCAGCGGCTTTTACTTTAGATCGCAGGATGTACATCGACAGCCGTTTGCGCACCGGTTCGCACAACGCGCGCGGCAGCATCATGTGATAGGCACTGTCGCGCCGCCACAGCAGCAAGCTCGCTAGCAGCCGCCCCTTGGGTGTGCAGTAGCCCGCGTACTGACTGTGTGTTGTTGTCAGCGCATTTATATCATTGGTGAGCTGGCCTTGCAGGAACGATTGCGTGTCGGAGCCCTCAAAACGCAGCACGCCCGATTGGGTGATTTTGCACCAGCGAATATCAGTAGTCATTCAGTAGTCACAGTGGGTTTACGCAGAGCGTATAGGTGTCGAGCGGGCATTGTATATGACGTGATAGCGTCGTAAGGTGTGGTAAATAATATTATTTAAAAACAATAGGTTATGTTAAATTGAGCCACTTAACTGATGTGTAGTGGCGTTTGTGCGGCAAGCGTATGATGCGATCAATCAGTCTCATTTGATGGTCTGGAGAATTGTGATTCAGTCTGAAAATATATTGCGCATTGCGGTTTTGTACGCGCTGCTGACTGCGGCGTCCACTTACGCGGGTGTTCCCGAAGGTGTTGACGCTTTTACGCGCGGGCGTTACCTCGATGCGCGTAAGGAACTCAGTAGCCCCGCCGAAGAAGGCGACGCGCAGGCGATGGTCTACATGGGCGAAATGCTGATGCGCGGTCTTGGTGGCTCGCGTGACGAGTTGAAGGCGCGCGATTACATCACCAAATCGCAGGCAGCCGGGAATGTACGCGCAACGTATTTGCTTGGCACGATGCACATGACAGGCAATCTGGTAGCGCGTGATTCCGCAAAGGGTGTGGAACTGGTGCGTCAGGCGGCAGATCAAGGCGAGCCTGCGGCACAAAACGCGGTGGGCGCGTGGCTTACCAATGGCGCCAACGGCTATCCGAAGGACGAGGTGAATGCGCTGGCGTGGTTCAAGCTCGCAGCCGATCAAAAAAACGCAGCGGCGATGCTGTCGATAGGCGCGTTCACCGAATTAGGGCTTGCAGGCATCACCAAAGATAATCTGCTGGCGCTGGATTGGTACAAAAAATCCGGCGAGCTGGGCTATACCGCTGGCATGACTGCCGCAGGGCGTATTTACGCCATGGGCCAGGGCGTGAGTGCCGACGGCGGCGAGGCGCTGCGCTGGTTGCGCCGTGCGGCGGCAGCCAATAATGCCGAAGCATTTTATTGGATAGCCAACGTGTATGAATTTGGCCGTGGCGGTGCGCCGAAAGATGCGGTGCTGGCTTATGCGTGGTACGCAGCGATTCCCGCCAACGCTTTGGAGCGCGTGGTGAAAAACGCTGCCGCAGGCAAAGAGCGGTTGGCGAAAACCCTGTCTGCCAACGAACTTGCAGAAGCCGAAAAACAATCCAAAACCGTGGTCACAGTAAACCGTGCAAATGTTATTACAGCGCAAATTGCCGCCAAGCCCGGTGCCAGCAGCGGCCCGCGCACTGGTGTGTATGGCAGCGGCGTGGTGGTGAGCGACGCCGGTGATATTGTCACCAACGAACATGTCATCAATAATTGCGCGCGCATCCGCATACAGCCGCTGGGCATCATAGTGAAAATGGTCGCCAAGGATGCGCGCAACGACCTGGCCTTGCTACGCGCCGAGAGTGCCGGGTTGCCGCCAGCAAAACTGCGCGGCGGGCGCAATGTGCGCTTGGGCGACGACATTATTGCCATTGGTTATCCGCTGAAAGGGGTGTTGTCATCGGGTGCGGTGGTGACTTCGGGCATCGTCAATGCCATGAGCGGAATGAACGACGATACGTCTGCGTTTCAGATATCGGCCACCGTGCAGCCCGGCTCCAGCGGTGGGCCGATTTTTGATCGCAGCGGCAATCTGGTTGGCATTGTGCGCGCACGGCTGTTGTCCACCACGCAGGCCAATCCGCAAAACGTGAATTTCGGTATTAATCTGGCGACTGTGACCAATTTTCTGGATTCGCATTCCATCAACTATCAGAGTTCGCAAGTGAGCGCGCAAGTGAGCAGCAAACCGTCAGACACAGCGGATCTGGTGGAGCGCGCGCGTAAGTCTACGGTGCAGGTGGAGTGTTTTTAGCGTCCGGTGGCGATGCGGAATCCCTGTTCTGCGGTAGTCGCGTCACGCGCGATTCACCCTCAATAACACGATACTCGCCATTCACCACGGTGTCGCTGGTTCGTGGCGTGTGCTGTACGTCACCCTGCATGCGCTTTAGCTTACGCAGCGTCCACCAAAAACGCACACCGATGACCAGCGCCACAACCGCGCCTACCGCCAGCGCCACGGTTAAAAAGAAAAACCCCAAAATCACTAGCGTGACGGTGGTGAGCGTGATCAGTATGCGGGCAATGAAGCCGGGTTTTTGAACGGTAATCATGCGCGTTTTCAGTAATCCGGGTTAAAGCTCTTGATGATTACGCCGCCGGATTTTTCGTCGGGTTCCATATCGATCAGTTTTCGGGCTTGTGCTTCGTCCAGCAGCTTGCCGAACGACCGAAAGCCGTAAAACGATTCGTTGAATCCGGGACTGCGGCGCTTCAGCGCTTGCTTGACCATCGAGCCCCAGATTTTTTCTTCTGCACTGCGTTCCGCAAACAGTGCTTCGACGGTTTCCATCATCAGGTCCAGTGCCTCGGCAGTTTTGTCGGCTTCCTGCGCGGGCTTGTCTGCCTTTGCAGGCGAGGCGGGCTTTTTCTTGCGCGACTGCTTGCGGGATTTTTCGCGCACCAGATCGTCGTAGAAAATGAACTCGTCGCAGTTGGCCACCAACAGGTCGGATGATGATTGTTTGACGCCAACACCAATCACCACCTTATTGTTTTCCCGTAGTTTGGATACCAAGGGTGAGAAGTCTGAATCACCACTAATGATGACAAAGGTGTCTACATGCGATTTGGTGTAGCACAAATCCAGCGCATCAACGACCATGCGGATGTCTGCGGAGTTTTTGCCGGACTGGCGCACATGCGGAATTTCAATCAGTTCGAATGCAGCTTCGTGCATACTTTTTTTGAATTCGCGGTAACGTTCCCAGTCGCAGTAGGCCTTTTTGACCACGATATTGCCTTTGAGCAAGAGCCGTTCGAGCACCTTGCCGATGTCGAAGGCGTTGTCGTGTACATCGCGTACGCCGAGCGCGACGTTTTCAAAATCGCAGAACAAGGCCATGCTGCGCGTGTCGCTGTGTGTGGTCATGGGTGTTTCCCGGTAGTGGTGAGGCGATTGTGCTGAAGTGCTGCGGAAATGTCGATGAGTTTGTCTCGAAAGCGTTGCGCAAATGCTTCCAATAACGCTACGATTGCCGTATGGCTAAAGAGAATCAGACTCTGACGGTATTGTTTGCGGACGTTACTGAAAGCAGCCGTCTTTACAATCAGTTAGGCGATATCGCAGCGCGCAATGCGATTAATACCAGCCTTGATGCACTGGTTGATTTATTGCCGCGCTTTGATGGGCGCCTGGTTAAAACGCTGGGTGACGCGATCATGTGCGTGTTTCCCTCTGCCGTGGACGCGGTGAATGCGGCCAAGGAAATGCAGACCGTGATTACCAACGACGTGCCGGGCGGTCATCCGATTCGCATGCATATCGGCCTGCACGCGGGGCCGGTATTGGTCGACAACGGCGATGTGTTTGGTGATACGGTGAATGCCGCCGCGTTTTTAACCAATGTGGCGATGGCGGAACAAATCTTGTTGTCCGAGGCGACTGAGAAAGAATTGCCCGCTTATCTCAAGCCTTTTGTGCGCCCGCTGTTTCGTGCGGCGCTGAAGGGTAGCACGGGCGAGTCGGCAATATTCCAGGTGCTGTGGCGCGCTGACAATATGGATCTGACCGACGTCAATCTGATGGCCTCACGCGTATTGCCCGCCGATGCAGGCAGTTTGCTGGTGGTATTGGGAGATACGCGCGCACGAGTGGATCGCTGGCATCCCCTGGTGTCGCTGGGTCGCGAAGCAACGTGCGACGTGCCGGTGCAGGATCAGTTTGCATCGCGCCAGCATTGTTCTATACGCCTTACGCGTTCCAGTTTTTATCTGGTCGATCACAGCGTCAATGGCACCTACGTTACGTTCGCCAGCGGTGAGGAGGTGCACTTGCTGCGCGGTGAAATTGTGCTGGAAGGCTCCGGTGAAATTCGCCTAGGTCGCAGCCGTATTGAGATTGCCGATAGCACCGTGTTATTTCGCCGTGACCGGCGCTCGCAATTTCGGCCTTAACTTGTGTAAAATATTGTTTTATATGATATTTTTAATTTAAAACCTGTTCAGTGCGATGCTCAGTGCGATGCTTTATCGGCGAGATACACCATCGGATTAACACCCCACAGTTCCGGCGCTTCGTCCTCTGCAATGCTGTGTGATGATGATCGCGCCAGATCAATCGTCACAGGCGAAAAATACTCTCGTTTTCGCGTGCAGTAAAAAGCGCGCACGGTGGGTCGCAGCAAATCGGCGCTGTTTTGTCCGGTCACGGTGGCGAGCCATCCGTTTTTCATGCGCACCAGTGTGCCCGTCGGGTAAATGCCTACACAGCGGATAAATTTTTTGAGCAGCACGTCGTCGAAGTGTCCGCTGCTCCACTCAAGCATTTTGCGCAGTGCCTCGGTGGGTGTGATGGCATGGTGATAGGGCCGTTCGGAGGTGATCGCGTCGTACGCATCCACGATGGTTGCCATGCGCGCAAGCTGTGAAATATCCTCGCCGGAAAGTTTTTCGGGATAGCCCTTGCCGTCGATACGCTCGTGGTGATGCAGCGTGATATCGAGTGGCGCAGCGCCCACGTTGCTGGAGCGTTGCAGAATTTCGTGGCCCATGGCCGGATGGCGCTTGATCAGGCTAAACTCACCGTCATTCAGTTGTCCCGGCTTGTTCAACACGGCATCGGGAATAAAAGTTTTGCCGACATCGTGTACAAAGTCGCCGATGCCCGCCTGACGCAGCGGCTCGCCGCGCAGCCCCAGCGCTCGGCCAAAGGTGACCATGAGCGTGCCCACGCTGACGCAATGCATGAAGGTGTAGTCGTCACGGTTTTTAAGGCGCAGCATGGCAAGCAGCGCACCGCTATTGCGCACTACGGATTGTGTAATGTCGTCCACCAGTGCAGCGACGTTTTCAACCTGCACGGCTTTGCCCATGCGACCATCCTGCATGATGTCACGCACAACCGAATAAGCGCGCTCGTGCAGAAAACGTGCGTTTTCCATTTCTTCATTTACCGGCACGGGCAGTGCTTCGGCAGGCCCGGCTATCGCATCCAGCATGCGTGCATTCACATCGGCACGCACATCATCGACAGTGGGCGCGTCATGTACGTCGTCGCCTTTGTCCGTATCGATATAAACGGATGGAACACCGGTCGCCAGCAATTCGGTGATCTGATCCTCGGTCTTTAACTTGAAGCGGTAAAGGTGAAAGGGTGCTCGGCCCAGGCGAGGCCCAGATCATGCACATACATGCCCGGCGCCAGCCGTGCTACTGGAATTTTTTTCAGCATGCCGGATTTATCGGCTGCCGGACTTGAAACTTGAGGCCGCGTCGCGGCGGCGGGTTTTTGCGCCGTTAGATGGTATCGGCCAGATCGTTGATGACATCACCGCCGCTACGCTTTTTGGCACGCGCTTCTTCGGGGGACTCTTTGCCCTGTGGCGTGGCGGCGATTTGCGCATACAAATCTGATACGCCCTGAAACATCTTGGGTGTAAGGCCCACGCCGTCAAACGTCTTGGCGATTTCGTTCATTTCGGGCACCCAGCGATAAGCCTTGAAGGCCATGCCTGCAGAGCGCGTCAACACCGATTGGTGCATCTCGGCCTGACTGCTTTTGAACTCGGCTTCCAGCACCTGATCGACACCCAGCTTCCGGGCTGCAATCAGAAGCTCGGTACCCAGTGCAATACTGCCTTTGGTGAGTGCGGCGTAGCACATTTTTACGGCGGAAGCGTCGCCCAGCTTTTCGCCGGCTACGCGCACCATAATTTGTTCGCTGTTGATGCGATTCATCAGGCTGGCGTTCGGGCCGGACACATAAAAGCGTTGCTTGGCACCATTGCGTGGCGGCGGGCCGATGATGCCCGCGTCCACCACGGTGCAGCCCACTGCTGTCATGATGTCCGCGATTTCGTTCATGGTTTGCGGTGCGATGGCGTTGCAATCCACAAACACGATTTTGCGACTGGTGGCTTTGCAGGCAGCCGCGATATCGCGCGCGTTTTTTACGGCGGCGCCGGGGTCAAGAATCGATAGCACCATGTCGCATTCTTTCACCAGGTTTTCCAGCGAGCCGCAATCGGTGAGACCGGCTTTTTCGCCCAGTCCGCGCGTGCGCGGGCTGCGACCATCGGATGCCATGCACACCTTGAAGCCCATCGCCTTGATGCACATGGCGACGCCTTGTCCCATGTCGCCGGGACTGGTGATGCCGATGCTGTTGTTGAGTTCCATGATGTCTCCGGGGTGAGCGAGTTAAGAGTCAAGGAGCGGGAGTTTACGCTAAAATGGCAGCTTCCCGCATCGCACGCACGCCTGTCCCGGCGTGTTTCTTTTGATCGTCCCCGAATGCTGATCTGGCTGGTCGTAGTCTTGTGCTTTCTGACGTTTGGCAGCTTTATCGGCGTGCGCGTGCTGATGTCGTTGTTTGCACTGGAATTGGGCGCGTCGGCGGCGTCGGTGGGCGTGCTGATCGCGTCCTTTGCGCTGTTTCCGTTGTTGCTCTCGGTTTACGCCGGGCGCGTGATTGATCGCATGGGGCCGTTCTGGCCCATGTTTGGCGGCGTGGTGGGATTTTGCGCGGGTGTGCTGGTGCCGTGGATATGGCCGACACTGTCGGCGCTGTATATCTCTGCATTGATCAGCGGACTATCGCTGGTGTTTTTTGGCGTGGCCTCGCAGCAACTCATTTCTTCGATAGGCGACCCCAGCAAACGCAGCAGTCATGTGAGTTACTACAGCATTGGTCTGGCGGCGAGCGGTCTGGCCGGGCCGCTGGGCGTTGGCTATATCATCGACCACGGTGGCCATCGCATGGCGTATCTGGTGCTGGCCATTGTGCTGGTGGTGGTGTGCGCCGTTTGGTATGCTTTCAGAAAGCATATTCCACCGGCACGCCCCAAAGACAGCGCGGCTTCGATGCGCGGCATTGTGGAAATCCTGCGCCACCGGGAGTTGCGCCTGATGATTATTGTGGCGGGCATCGTGGTGGCAGGCGTGGATCTTTACACCTTCTACATGCCGATCTATGGCCACTCAATCAAGTTGTCGGCTACGATGATCGGCACGGTGATGGGCGCGCAGGCGATAGCGGCACTGGTGGTGCGCGTGGTGATGCCAACCATGATTAAACGCTGGCGCGAAGAGCATGTGATGTCGGGTGCGCTGTTGATCACAGCGGTGGCCTATTGCCTGTTTCCGTTTTTTCAGGGCGTGACGGCGTTGTTCGCGATATCGTTCGTGCTGGGATTGGGCCTGGGCTGCGGGCAGCCGCTGTCGCTGTTGATGGTCTACAACCGTTCTCCGGCGGGGCGCTCGGGTGAAGTGCTGGGCGTGCGGTTTACGGTGGTGAATTTGATGCATCTGGTGATTCCGGTAACGTTCGGTACCTTGAGCGCCTTGATTGGTCTTGCGCCGGTGTTTATTTCCACTGCGGTACTGATGGCGGCGGGGAGTCACTTAAGCCACCGCGCGGGCAATACAAAGACAAAGGCAACGTAGAATCGGAGGCATCATGGCAAAGGTCGTCGCGCTGTATCGTTACCCTGTTAAAGGATTCACGCCGCAATCGGTAGCGCGTATTACCGTATTGCCCGGCGGGCGGGTCGCGGGGGACCGCGTGCTGAATTTTCGTTTTGCCGATGCGCCAGTTGCTGATGAGCAGTGGTGTCGCAAGTATCACGGCGTGGTGCTGGTGAATACGCCGGGGCTGGCGCGCTTGCAGGTTGAATTTGATGATCGCCTGCAGCAGATAAAAATTTCCTTTAAAAAACAAATACTTGCAGATGCTGATCTGAGCGAGGCAGGACGCCAGCGGCTGGTGGATGCGATCACCGGCTATGTGCTGTCGCTCGACGAAAACCCGTTGACAGGCCAGCCTGCGCGTTTGCCGTTGAAGCTGGTGGGTGATGGCGCCACGCCGAGTTATCAGGATAACGCGCGTGGCATGGTCACGCTGCACAGCCGTGAAAGTCTGGCGTCCGCTGCGATTGCGCTGAATGATGCGAATCTCGACGAGGGGCGTTTCCGCCATAACATCGTGATCGAAGGCGTGCCGGCGTGGGAAGAACAATCGTGGGTGGGCCGCAAGCTACGCATAGGCCAGGTTGAGTTTGAAGTGGCGAAGCCGGAAGTGCGCTGCCTTGCCACGCACGCCAACCCGCATACCGGCGAGCGCGATTTGCAGGTGATGCAGACGCTGGTGAAAGCGTTCGCGCAGAAGGAGCCCACGTTTGGCGTGGGGATGTTGTCGGACACCGGCGGCGAAATTCAAGTGGGCGACGCCGTGACGCCACTGTAAATTTTCGGGAATAGACATGTTCGAAGGCTTCAAACACACACAGATTCAGACCAGCGACCGCGAAGTCAAAATCAATCTTCGATACGGCGGCAATGGCCCGCCGATTCTGCTGTTGCATGGCAATCCGCTGACGCATGTGCATTGGCACCTGGTTGCGCCGCGCCTTGCAGAACATTTCACTGTGGTGTGCGCGGATTTGCGCGGCTATGGCGACAGCGACAAGCCGCGCGGTACGCCCGATCACATGAACTACTCCTTCCGTCGAATGGCGCAGGATCAGGTGGATGTAATGAAGCATCTGGGCTTTGATACATTTTGTGTCGCAGGGCATGATCGCGGCGGACGCACAGCGATACGAATGGCGCTCGATCACCCGGACAAGGTTAAAAAGCTCGCGAGCTTTGATGTGCTGCCCACGCACTATATTCTGACGCACATCAATTTGCAGTGGGCAGTGAATTCGTATCACTGGTGGTTCATGGCGCAGCCGTACGATCTGCCGGAAAAGCTGATTGCCGGGCACGAGGATTTTTATATCCTGAAAAAACTCACCACCATGGGCATCGGCAAAGGCGGCTTCAAACAGGAAGCGCTCGATGAATACGCCCGCGTCTGCACGGCGGAAAATATTCATGCCGTTTGCGAAGACTATCGCGCCAACGTCAGTGTTGATTTTGAGATGGACAAGGCAGACCACGAAGCAGGCCGCAAGATTCAGTGTCCGACGGCGGTGTTTTGGGGGCAGCTAAGCCATACTGAAAAATTCTTCAGCCCGCACGACGCGTGGCCGCCGTACGCAGCAAACATCGTGAAAATGCAGGGGTTGCCTTGTGGCCATTATCCGGCGGAGCAGGTGCCGGATCAGGTTTGCGATGAGCTGTCGGCGTTTTTCAAGAATTGACGCGAAACAAAAATGTCAGTAAAAACATGTAGTTACATTGCATCCGCCATTGCGCTACTGGCGTTTAGCAGTCACGCTGCTGACTACCCCGAACGTCCTGTGCGCATGATCGTGCCCTACGCGCCCGGCGCGGGCCAGGATATTACCGGCCGCCTGCTGGCGCAGCGCTTGACCGACGCCTGGGCGCAGCAAGTCGTGGTTGATAACCGCCCCGGTGCTGGTTCGAATATCGGCTCCGAAATGGGTGCGCGTGCGCCCGCCGATGGCTACACCCTGTTGCTCGCCAACGAAGCGATGGCGATCAATGCCACGCTCACGCGCAAGCTGCCGTTTGATCCGCTAAAGGATTTGGCGGCGGTGAGTTTGATTGTGATCAACCCGCGTATTTTTGTGGTGCACCCGGCAGTGCCCGCAACCAATATCAAAGAACTGGTCGCGTTCGCGCGTACCAAGCCGGGCGGCGTGAGTTATGGCTCGTCGGGCGTTGGCACCGGGCCCCATCTCGCGGCAGCGCTGCTGGCCAGCATGACGAAAGTCGAAATGACGCACGTGCCCTACAAAGGCGTCGCGCCCGCGATGACGGATTTGCTGGGCGGCCAGCTGCAACTCATTGTGTCCACCGTGTTATCCGCGATGCCGCAAATGAGCGCTGGCAAACTACGCGGGTTGGCCGTCACCACGGTTAAGCGCTCGTCAGCGTTGCCCCAGGTGCCGACGGTTGCGGAGAGTGGCGTTCCCGGTTACGAGGCTACCGCGTGGTCGATGTTGATGGCGCCCAGCCAGACACCGCGCGCGCTGATTGCACGCATACACGGGACGACTGCGAAGGCGATTGATAATGCCGAAGTGCGCAAACGTTATGCCGCCGAGGGTGGCGAAGCGGTGGGTTCCACGCCTGAATTTGCTGGTAAATTTCTGACTTTAGAAATCCAGCGCTGGGCGAAGGTGATTAAAGAAGCGGGTGTGCGCGGGGACACCTGATGGGCTATGGCCGAATATTGGATTTCCGGATCACCGGCAGCCACTTGGCTTCTTCATCACGAATAAATTTGGCGTAGTCCGCAGGCGAGGACGGCGTGGCCTCAATACCGCGATCCTTTAATTGCTGCACGATATCGGGTGATTTCAGCACGGCAACCAATTCTTTGTTGAGCCGTTCGATAACGTGTGGCGGTGTTTTCGCAGGCGCATGCAGGCCATACCAGTTCACCGCCGCATAGCCCTTGACGCCGGATTCCGCGATGGTCGGTACATCGGGCACCGCTTCGGCGCGGCGCGTGCTGGTGACAGCAATACCGCGCACTTTGCCCGATTGCACGTGCGGCACGCCAGTGGAAATTACCGCGAAGAACGACGGCACGTGGCCCGCGAGCAAATCGGTAATAGCCGGGCCGCCGCCTTTATACGGCACGTGCGTTAGCTGCACGCCAGTCATTGATTCCAGCAGTGATGCACCTAAATGCCCCGGGCTGCCGATGCCCGACGTAGCGTACTGCATTGCGCCGGGTTTGATCTTCGCCAGGCTTATGTATTCATTGAGGTTTTTGGCTGCTACCGAAGGGTGCGTGATGATGATGTTTTGCAGCGACACCATCAGCCCGATCGTGGCGAAATCCTTGTGCGTGTCGAACGGCACTTTCTGAATGGCCGGACTTACGATGAGGATGCCAATGTGGCCGAGGCCGACGGTGTGGCCATCGGGTTCGGCGTTCTTGAGAATTTCCAGCGAGATCAGGCCGTTAGCGCCAGCGCGATTATCAATAACGATTTGCTTGCCGAGTGCGGCACTCAACTTTGGTTGCAGGATGCGCCCGACGAGATCGGTCGCGCCGCCAGGTGGATTGCCGACGATGAAGCGTATGGATTTCGTTGGTGACCACTCCGCTGCATGGGCGGATGCAGTGAGCAGCGCTGTCCCAATGGCGAAAGCGAAAGCTAAGGGTGCGCGCATCAGTTTGATTGATACAGACCGGCAGCTTTGATGACTTTTTCCCATTTCACGGTTTCCGATTTGATGTACTTGGCAAAATCTTCCGGTGTGCCGGGCGCAACATCCAGGCCCTGTCGAAAGAGATAATCCTTCACATCCGGAAGAGCAAGTATCGTGCCGATTTCCTTATTCAGGCGCGCGATGATCGGTTGCGGTGTTTTCAGCGGCATCATGAAGCCGTACCAATTGTTGGCCTCAAATCCGGCGACGCCTGCTTCGGCAATGGTAGGAATCTCCGGCATGAACGCCCAGCGTTTTAGGGTGGTGACGCCCAGCGCATTGATTCTGTTGCCCTTGATATGCTGCACGGCGCTGGCCGCAGTAGCGAAAATGAGATGGATATTGCCACCGAGCAAATCGATGATGGCTGGACCACCGCCCTTGTACGGTACATGCGTAATTTTGGTGCCGGTTTGCAGGTTGAATAATTCAATCGCCAGATGGCCGGAACCGCCAATACCGGATGACCCGCCATTGAGTGGTTTGGTTTTGGCCAGCGGGATCAATTCTTTTACAGTCTTCGCGGCAACAGTCGGATGCGTGACCAGAATATTGGTGGAATCGGCCGCGCGCGTCAGCGGCGCAAGGTCTTTTAGCGGATCGAACGGCAGTCGTTTATACAGACTGGGGTTAATCGAAAACGACGAAATGGAGCCCAGCAGCAGCGTGTACCCATCTGCGGGTGCATTCACGGTAATTTCTGTTGCGATATTGCCTGCCGCGCCGGGACGATTGTCGATTACTACCGTTTGCCCCAAACGATCGGAGAGCTTGGAGGCGATAGCACGTGCGGCAGTATCCGTGCCACCACCGGGCGCGAAGCCCACCAGCATGCGGATAGGTTTGGAAGGGTAAGTCTGCGCAGGTGCGGCGAGTGGCGCTGCGAAGGCAGCGGCGACGATAATCGCGCAGCGTGTGCGGTTGGTTTTTGGTGTGGCGTGCATTGCTGATTCCTCGTTATGTTTTGATCTTTAGCGTTTTCGCTAAGATTTACCGCTGATCGTGATGCATCACGCTTGCTCCGTCAAATTCTGCTACGGGTTGAGATATTGCAATTTGCCCAGTTGTGGGATGCTGTCGGGCGGTATGTCTTTTGTGCAGGCAACCAATATTACGAACCCGGGAATGGCGATAGTGCAGCCTCACTGCGGATTATTCTTCGAGCGCCGCGCGGGGGTAATCCCTTTTTTGTTTGCGTGCCATTCAAAGACGAAGCCAATTGCAGTCTCGTACGCGTGATAGGCGACAAAGGCAAACCTGTGCCACGTTCGATCCATCAGCGAAAACTTACGCCATAGCTGCACACAGCGACCGGAGCTATGTCCACTGCGTTCCTTCGCGGGATTAGGTAGTACGCGTTCGATAAGAAAACGCTTTGTACGTGCATCGAGCAGTTGATCGATTGCATTTTTTACCGCAGTGGTTCGCGCACTTGGAAATAGTGTAGATGTTATGTGCTTGAGAGTGCGGAGTTTACCCCGGGCGAGATCTTATGTGGCCAAGCGGAACATCTCCATGGTCGCGTGATCTTGCCTTTCGAAGATGAATTTCTCGATGAAATCGCTTTGGGGGTTA
>CANKUB010000114.1 GCA_947486575.1 Betaproteobacteria bacterium
CATCGGCTGGTGAAAAAGGCGATTCCGCTGGCGCTGGGCGATAGTTACAAAGGTGCACGCATTGTCGGCACTACGCATGATTATCTGGCGCATTACGACGCCAAGTTTGCATCGGGCAAGCGCTGGGAAAAAACGCTTGAAGTGGTGATCGGCGCGGATGTTGCTGCGCGCACGGGCCTGAAACTCGGCGATAAGTTTCACGGTTCGCACGGTCTGGGCGACGCGGGCGAGGCACATGAAGAGCATCCTTATGTGGTGGCGGGCATACTTGAACGCAGCGGCACGGTGCTCGACCGGCTGGTGATTTGCAGCGTTGAAAGCGTGTGGGCGATGCACGCGTCGCATCTTGAAATCAAGGACATCAGCGATATCGCCAACGCGATGAAGGAAGAAGAAAAAGAATACACCGCGTTGCTAATTCAATACGCGTCGCCGATTGCTGCTGCGATGCTGCCGCGCTACGTGAACAATAATTCGGCGATGCAAGCAGCGTCACCCGCGTACGAAACGGCGCGGCTCTTCAGTATTATCGGCGTGGGTGTGGATGTGCTGCGCGGCTTTGCATTGGTGCTGGTGTTCAGTGCCGGGCTGTCCGTGTTTATCGCGCTTTACAATGCACTGAATGAGCGGCGCTACGATCTGGCGGTGATGCGCACTTTGGGCGCGCGTCCGATGACTTTGATGATGTTGCTGTTGTTTGAGGGCTTGCTGCTTGCGTTGATCGGCGGCGTATTGGGCATTGCGCTGGGTCACGCGCTGGCGGAACTGCTGGGTTATGCGCTTAAAGCTGCGCAGCAGGTTTCTGTCACCGGTTATACGTGGGTGCAAGCGGAGTGGTGGGTGCTGGTGTTGGCGGCGGGAGTCGGCGTGATCGCAGCGTTGATTCCGGCTTGGCGTGCGTATCGTACGGATATCTCGAGAACCCTGGCGCGGGGTTAGCGCTCAAACGAAATAGCTGAATTTTAGGAAAGTTCTATGAAAGCTGTGGCGTCGATTTTTCTATCCGCGTTGCTGATTGCCAGCACCGCCTACGCGCAGGACAAAACCAAAAAAAATGAAAAGGCGCATGGCACCGCTGAAATCCAGAAAGACATCGGCGATCATCGCGCGATGGCCGATGCGCATCTGGCGGCGGCGAAGTGCCTTGATGCAGGCAAAGGCGAGAAAGAATGTCACGGCCAGCTAGCCAAGGATTGCAAGGGGCTGGGCATTGGCAAGCTCTGTGGCATGAAGCATAAGCATTAAAATAAATAATAAAAACAATGGGTTATTGAATTTCTGTCAATTGGAGTAGTATAGGACGATTGTTGATGATTACGTTTTAGGAGCGTGCAATGAACGCGAATAAATTCCTGCCTGTATTACTTGCCCTAGTGATCGGTGTTTCAACCGCCGCGTGGGCGCAGCAAAAAGGCCCTGCCGCAGGTAAAGACCTGATGGCCAAAGACCCTAACTCGGTCGAGGCGCAACAAGCGCAGGCGCAGTATGCCGACAAGCCGCTACCCGAAATGAAGGGCGTGTTGTCGTGGAAGACGCTGGGCGAAGTTAAACCGGTGAAACAAAAAGACAAGTTCGTGCCGGAATTTACCAAAGCCGTTTCTGCGCTGGACAAAAAAGAAGTCAAGATTCAGGGCTTCATGATGCCGCTGGATATGGGGGAGAAACAGCAACGGTTCATCCTGACAGCGCTGCCGCCATCTTGTTCATTCTGTTTGCCCGGCGGGCCCGAGCAGATGGTTGAAGTGCAGACCAAATCGCCGGTGAAATACGGTTTCGAGCCGATATTGCTTACCGGCAAACTCGCCGTGCTGAAAGATGATCCGATGGGGCTTTATTATCGGCTTACTGATGCGGTGATTACCGTCGCCAAGTAATATTTGCCGCTCGTCGTCCCTCGTAGCATAGCGGGTGCACCGATACACATGCCGCGCCGCTATTTTCATTATCTTTGCGTCATCCTGCTGCTCATCGCGCAGCAGGGCGCGCTTGCGCATGCTGCGTGGCACGCCAGCGGCGGCGCACAAGTCCATGCCGCCCACGATCACGAAAGCGATACCCATCACGAATCGCCTGCGGATCAATCCAGCCAGTGCGCGTTTGATCTTGCCTTCGGCCAAATGCTGGGCGGCGTGCATGCCTCATGCGCGCTGCCACTGGTGGTTGAAATCACGGCAGAGGTCGCCGCTGCCCATCATAACCCCCGGCTTTTATCTGAAGCCATTCCCGCGCAATCGCGCGGCCCTCCGCAAACCCTCTGAAACGCCAGCAGCGTTAGCGCTGGCGGAACTGCGTGTTTAATTTGCAGCTACGCATACAGCGTCGCTGCTACGCTTTCATTTCAGAGGGAATTTCCATGTTTAGCAGAACAGATCTAGTGGCTGCGGTTGCCGCAGCCCTTGTGCCAATGGCACAACCCACAGCACACGCACAAACCAAACCACCCACCGCGTTGCCGGCGGTAGTCGTCACCGGCAATCCGCTCGGCAGTGAATTATTCGAGTTGGTGCAACCCATTTCGATTTTGAGTGGGCAGGAATTATTTCAACTGCGCCGCTCCACCATCGGCGAAACACTGAATGGTTTGCCGGGTGTCAGCTCAACCAGCTTTGGCCCCAATGCAAGCCGCCCGGTGATACGCGGTCTGGACAGCGACCGCATTCGTATTTTACAGAATGGCACCGGCGTACTGGATGCTTCCTCATTGAGCTTTGACCACGCCGTAGCGGCAGACCCGCTGGTGGTGGAGCGTGCTGAAGTTGTGCGCGGCCCGGCGGCGCTACTCTATGGCGGCAGCGCCGTGGGCGGCGTGGTGAACCTGATCGACAATCGTATTCCGCAGGCTGCGGTGCAGGGCGTTACCGGTCGCGGTGAAACGCGCTACGGGGGCGCGGAACGTGAAAAAGCCAGCGGCATTGTGCTCGAAGCGGGCAACGGGCGGCTTGCGCTGCACGCCGATGCCTACACGCGCGATACCGATGATCTCAAAATCAAGGGGCCGAATATTTCGCCGCGCTTGCAGGCGATTGATCCAACGCGCGTGGTCACGCAAGGCACGTTGCCCAACAGTGCGTCGCGTTCCAGTGGTGGCGCTTTGGGCGCATCGCTCACGTGGGAGCGCGGTTACGCGGGCTTGTCTTACTCAGGCTTTGATACCAATTACGGCACAGTGGCCGAGCCGAATGTGGTGATCGACATGAAAAGTAATCGCCTTGATCTGGCGGGTGAGCTGCGTGACATCAGCAGCTTTATCACCGCAGCCAAATTCAAATTGGGACGTACTGATTACGAGCATAAAGAAATTGATCTGGGCGTGGTCGGCACCACGTTTCGCAGTCGTGGCTACGATTCCCGCGTGGAACTTACGCATGCGAAATTGGGGTGGCTGACGGGCGCATTCGGTTTGCAGATGAGCGATCTGGATTTCTCTGCGGTGGGAGCCGAAGCGTTTATACCCTCAACCAACACCAGTGTGCGCGCGATATTTATTTACGAAGAAGCGCAGTTCGGCAAACTCAAGCTCTCATTCGGAGGGCGTCACGAGCGCACGGATGTGCGCTCCGACGGTGGCGGACCGGTTGATCCCAATACCGGCAATCCGCGCTTTGACCCCGCGCAAAAGCGCAACTTCAACGCCAACAACGGCTCGCTCGGTGCGTTGTGGAGCTTTACGCCGTCGCTCGCACTGGCTGTCAATGGCACGTGGAACGAACGTGCGCCGACATTTTACGAGTTGTTCGCCAACGGCCCGCACGTTGCCACTGCTGCGTATGAAGTGGGCAACGCCACGTTCAGCAAAGAAAAATCCACCGGCCTGGATGCGGCATTGCGCATGAAATCCGGCACAGGGGTTGGCAACATCAGCGGTAGCGTGAGCGTGTTTCAAAACCGCTTCAAAAACTTTGTCACCCTGGTTGATGCAGGCAACCGGCGCGGCGCGGATGGCGAATTGAATCCAGTGGATGCAGATGGCGATGGCCGTGCGGATGGCTCGGGCGAAGATATTCTGCGTGAGCTGCAATACCGCGCCGTGCCCGCACGCTTTCGCGGTGCAGAGGCCGAAGGAAAAATTCGCATGCTGGAGCAAGGCGCGAGTACGCTCGATGTTCAACTAAAATTTGACTACGTACGCGCAGAAGATTTAAGCACCGGCCTGCCACTGCCGCGTATCGCGCCCCGCCGTTTTAACGTGGGCCTCGATTACCGTTACAACGCATTTGGCGCGCGGCTGGATGTGACGCACGTGGCCGGACAAGGGCGCGTGGCGGCAAATGAGTTGCCCACGGATGGTTACACCATGCTCAACGCAGGTGTGAGTTACCGTGTGAAAATTCCGCTCGCTAGCGTGGATGTGTTTGCGCGCGGCGTGAATCTGCTGAATGAAGACGCGCGCAACCACGTTTCTTTTTTGAAAGACATTGCGCCGATGGGCAGACGCAGCGGGCAGGTGGGCTTGCGCGCGCAGTTTTAGCGGCGCGTTTGTCTTGCCGGGGTGGGCAGACGATAATCGCGCCTCTTGCGGGGAATGCGACACGTAAAAATTCGCCGCAGCGGCGCAGCATCATAAGTATCTGTTTTTAAATGATTATTTCAGATTCGCCCATCACACTGCAACTCACCGCAAGCGACGCCACACTACTGGCGTGGTGCGTTGCAGCGAGCATTGCGGCGCATGTGCTGTTGCTGACGGCGCTGCCCGACTGGCGCGACGCAAAGGAAACGCCGCCGATTCCGCTGCAAGTTGAGTTGCTAAAACCGCCGGAAATCGAACCGCCGAAGCTGTTGCCGATGGAGCCGCCACCGCCACAAAAAGTAAAACCCGCACCGCAGCAGCGCGAGGTAAAGCCCATTGAGCCGCCACGCACAGCTCCGATACTTGTTGCGTCACCCGAGGCGCCGCCTTCGCCCGCCGCACCCGTAGTGCCGGAACAAAAACCCGCACCACCGCCGGAGCTGCCGCGCGCGCAAGCGCCGGTGGCTGCACCCGCGCCACCCGCGCCACCCGCACCTGCCACATCACTTACGCCGCCGCGGTCCGATGCGGCGTATCTCAACAATCCGCGCCCGGCGTATCCGCTGGCCGCGCGTCGGCGTGGCGATCAGGGCACGGTACTCCTGCGAGTGCTGGTTACGTCCGATGGCTTGGCGGCCAGTGTCACGCTTGAAAAGACCAGCGGCCATTCGTCGCTGGATGACGCCGCGCTGACTGCGGTAAAGACCTGGCGTTTTGTGCCTGCGCGGCAAGGCGGGCAAGCGGTGGAAGCGCCGTATGTGGTGCCCATCGTCTTCAAGGTGGAATAGCGGGGCTATAATGGCAAGTGAGTGGTCAGTGAGTGGCAAGCGAGTCGCCCCTTGAAATGCCGCCAACCGGCCGCATTTAGCTAACAATCCTTGTGCGTAATTTCCGCTTATTCTATGAATCCTGAAGTCTTTCACGGCACCACTATCCTCTCGGTGCGTCGCGGCAATGTGGTTGCGCTCGGCGGCGACGGACAAGTCACGCTCGGCAATGTGGTGGTTAAATCCACCGCGCGCAAAATCCGGCGGCTGTACCACGAAAAAATTCTCGCCGGTTTTGCTGGCGGCACGTCCGATGCGTTTACCTTGTTCGAGCGTTTTGAAGCCAAGCTTGAAAAGCATCAGGGCAACCTGATGCGCTCGGCGGTGGAGCTGGCGAAAGACTGGCGCACTGACCGCATGTTGCGCCGTCTGGAAGCGATGCTTGCCGTTGCAGACCGTGAGCATTCGCTGATTATTACCGGCGTGGGCGATGTGCTGGAGCCGGAACTCGGGGTGGTCGCCATCGGTAGCGGCGGCTCGTTTGCGCAAGCGGCGGCGCGCGCGCTGGTGCAAAACACCGATCTCGCGCCGCGCGACATCGTAAAAAAATCGCTGGAAATTGCAGGCGATCTTTGCATTTATACCAACCAGCAGCACACCATTGAAGTGCTCGAATGAGTACCATGACCCCGCAGGAAATTGTCCACGAACTCGACCGCCACATCATCGGTCAGGATGACGCCAAGCGCGCGGTGGCGATTGCCTTGCGCAATCGCTGGCGGCGGCAGCAGGTGGCTGAGCCCTTGCGTCAGGAAATTACGCCGAAAAATATTCTGATGATCGGGCCGACAGGTGTGGGTAAAACCGAAATCGCGCGCCGTCTTGCGCGGCTGGCCGATGCGCCGTTCATCAAAATCGAGGCGACAAAATTTACCGAAGTGGGTTACGTCGGGCGCGATGTCGATACCATCATTCGCGATCTGGTGGAAACCGCGATCAAGGATATGCGCAGTCAGGCCACGAAAAAGGTGCGGCGTCAGGCCGAAGATGCGGCGGAAGAACGCGTGCTGGATGTATTGTTGCCGCCGCCCGTGGGCGATTTTGCTGTGGATGGCGAAGCGGGCGAGAATGCCACGCGCCAGAAATTCCGCAAAAAGCTGCGCGAAGGTGAACTCGACGATAAGGAAATCGAGATCGACGTCGCCGCTGCGCCCGCGCACATGGAAATACTCGCGCCGCCGGGCATGGAAGATTTAACCTCGCAGATTCAGGGCATGTTCCAGAACATTGGCAGCGGCAAAAAACGCACACGTAAGCTCAAAGTGCGCGAAGCCATGAAAATGCTCACGGATGAAGAAGCAGGCAAGCTTCTCAATGATGAGGAGTTAAAGCAGCAAGCGGTGAACAGCGTCGAACAGAATGGCATTGTTTTTCTCGATGAAATTGACAAAATCGCTGCGCGGCAAGAGACCTCCGGCGCTGACGTGTCGCGTCAAGGCGTGCAGCGCGATTTGCTGCCCTTGGTCGAGGGCACCACGGTGAGCACCAAATACGGCATGATCAAAACCGATCACATTCTGTTCATCGCCAGCGGCGCATTTCACTTGGCGAAGCCTTCGGATTTGATTCCTGAATTGCAGGGGCGCTTTCCGATTCGGGTTGAATTAAAAAGTCTGTCGGTTTCTGATTTTGAGCAGATACTCACCAACACGCACGCCAGCCTGACTAAACAATACGAGGCGCTGCTCGCTACCGAAGAAGTCAAACTCGAATTCGGTGCTGATGCCATCAAACGCCTCGCGGAAATAGCGTGGCAGGTGAATGAAAAAACCGAGAACATCGGTGCGCGCAGGCTTTACACCGTGATGGAAAAACTGCTGGAAGATGTGTCGTTCAATGCGGCCAAGCAGTCGGGCCAAACGGTGGCGATTGACTGCGCTTACGTCGATGCGCGTCTGAAAGACCTTGCGCAAAGCGAAGACCTCGCGCGCTATGTGTTATAGTATAAGTCACTGTTTTTAAACACATTTATTTAGCCGCTCTCAACGATGTCAGCCCAGCAAACTCGCAGACGATTGCTGCTCGCGGCGCCCGCGCTGGTGTTGCCCGTGCTCGCATCGCCTGCGCGTGCAAACCCGGGGCTTGATTCATCGATCGGTCGCATCAAGTGGGTGCCCAATCAAGGCGCGGGCCGAGTGAGTTTTGCGGAGATGCTGGGTAAGCCGGTGATCCTCGCCATGTCGTACACCGCCTGCCGCCGTACCTGTTCAACCACCATGCTGGTGTTGCGCGAGATTCAGGAAATTCTCGATCGCAAAGGCCGTGAGGCGAATTTCGCGATCGTGACGTACGATCCTGAGCGCGATTCGCCACAGGAGTGGACGCACTATCGCAAGTCGCGTGGCCTGGATCGTGCGAGCTGGCATTTTTTAACCGGCACGCCGCAAGACACCCGGCGGCTGGCGCGCTTTCTCGATCTGGAATTCTGGAATTACGACCGGCATGTCATGCACGATTTTCGTATTGCGTTGTTTGACGCGAAGGGCCACTGGCACAAGGATATCGTGTGGGATAGGCCCAAGGATCTGGCCGCCTTTTTGGCAGATGTCTGAAAATACAGCGATTCGTACTGCACTAAAATAGCTGCCTGAAAGGCACCAAGGAAAACCATGTCAGCCGTACCCCGACTTACCACTGCCTTGTCCGGTTCGCCGCTCGGTTTGGAGCGCCAGATACTCGATAAATCCGTCGCCATTGAACATTGGTTGCGCAGCCAGTGGCTGGAGCACACGCCGCCGTTTTACGGCTCGGTTGATCTGCGTAACAGCGGTTTCAAATTGGCGCCGGTGGACACCAATCTGTATCCCGGCGGTTTCAATAATCTGAACCCGGATTTTCATGCGCTGTGCGTGCAGGCGGCGATGACGGCGGTGGAAAAAATCTGCCCCGAAGCGCGCGACGCGTTGCTGATCCCCGAAAATCACACCCGCAATCAATTCTATCTGCAGAATGTCGCCACGCTGGCGCGCATTCTGCGTCATGCGGGCATGAACGTGCGCATCGGCAGCCTGTTGCCGGGATTGAATGCACCGATGGAGGTGGATTTGCCCGACGGCAAAAAGCTCACGCTGGAGCCGTTAAAACGCACCGGCAATCGTCTCGGCGTGGCGGGCTTTGATCCATGCGTGGTATTGCTGAATAACGACTTGTCGGCGGGCATTCCTGACATTCTGCGCAATGTAGAGCAGCCGCTGTTTCCGCCGTTGCATGCGGGCTGGGCGGTGCGCCGCAAGTCGAACCACTTTGCAGCGTATAACGATGTGGCGAACGATTTCGCGCAAATGATGGGCATGGATCCGTGGCTGATCAACCCCTATTTTGAGATGTGCGGCAAGATCAATTTTCAGGAGCATCAAGGCGAAGAATGTCTCGCGGGCTATGTGGCGGAAATTCTGGATGACATACGCGCCAAATACAAAGAGTACGGTATCAAGGACGAGCCGTTTGTAATCGTCAAAGCCGATGCGGGTACCTACGGCATGGGCATCATGACGGTTAAGGATGCCTCTGAAGTGCGTGGCCTCAATCGCAAACAACGCAACAAAATGGCGGTGGTCAAAGAAGGCATGCAGGTGCAAGAGGTGCTGGTGCAGGAAGGCGTCTACACCTTTGAAACTGTGCGCGACGCGGTGGCCGAGCCGGTGGTGTATATGATGGATCGCTTCGTGGTGGGCGGCTTTTATCGGCTGAACACGCAGCGCGGTACCGATCAAAACCTCAATGCGCCAGGCATGCAGTTTGAGCCGTTGGCATTCGCCGAGCCGTGTTCGTCGCCTGACCCGGATGACCCGGATTGCGCCCCGAACCGCTTTTACGCTTATGGGGTGATTGCGCGGCTGGCGTTGCTGGCGGCCTCCATTGAGTTGGAGCGCACCGAATCACTGGTTGCCGCAGAATGAAGCTCGCGTTCATCGTTGATCCGCTCAACGAATTCAAAATTTATAAAGACACCTCGTTCGCCATGATGCGTGAGGCGGCTGCGCGCGGCTGCGAGTTGTATACGCTGCATCAGGAAGATATTTTCTGGTGCAAGCATCGCGTGGCGGGCAATGCGGCACGGCTGCATCTCACCGGTGATAAACACGCGTGGTATCGTAGCGATGTGGCGGTTGAAACTGATCTGGCGGCGTTTGATGCGGTGATCATGCGTAAGGACCCGCCGTTCGATATGGAGTATGTCTACAGCACGTATCTGCTGGAGATGGCGGAAGCGCACGGCGCGCGCGTATTCAACCGTCCGCGAGCGATACGCGATCACAACGAGAAAATGGCAATTGCGCGCTATGCGCAGTTCACCGCGCCAACGGTAGTCACACGCCTTGAAAAAGTGCTGCGCGATTTTCTGGCCGAGCACGGCGATGTGATTTTCAAGCCACTGGACGGCATGGGCGGCTCGTCCATATTCAGGGTGCGCAAGGAAGACCCGAACGTCAGCGTAATTATCGAGACGCTCACCCAGCTCGGTACACGCACCATCATGGCGCAGCGCTATCTGCCCGAGATTGTCGATGGCGACAAAAGAGTGCTGCTGATTGGCGGGAAGCCGGTGCCGTATTGCCTGGCGCGCATACCCAAGGCCGGCGAAACGCGCGGCAATCTGGCGGCAGGTGGCACGGGTGTCGCACGTGAACTGACTGCGCGTGACCGGGAGATTGCCGAGACTCTGGCGCCGCTGTTACACGCGCAGGGGCTGCTGTTGGTGGGGCTGGACGTGATCGGCACTTGTCTTACCGAAATCAATGTCACCAGCCCAACCTGCTTTCAGGAAATCACCCAGCAGACGCAGTGCAACGTAGCTGGGCTGTTTATGGACGCGGTGGAAGCCGAATTAATTTAATCAATAAAAACAAGTAGTTATATACCTAATGGCGTTAGAGTTTTTTTGTTAATAGTTTGCAAATTGTGATTTTTCAGCTTCCTTGATGTTTTATGTTGCGTCGCAATAGCGTAGAATTGTTCTCAATTCTTAATATTGCTGCAACACACAAATGATAGGCATCCTGCTGATTACGCACGGCACCTTGGGCGAAAGCCTCATCCACACTGCCATACATGTGCTCAATAAGCGTCCGCAGCGCTTGCGCCAGTTGGGCGTAACTGCACAGGATGATCCGCTGCTGCTATTGCCGCAAGTGCAATCCCTGGTAAAAGAACTCAACGACGGCGACGGCGTATTAATTCTCACGGACATGTATGGCGGCACGCCATCAAATGTGGCGGCCAAACTGGTGCAGTCGGGCAAGATTGAGGCCGTGGCGGGTGTCAGCCTGCCGATGTTGATCCGCGCGCTGACGTATCGCGAAAAATCACTCGATGTGATGATCACCAAGGCAATCAGCGGCGGTTGCGAAGGTGTGCTGCGCGTCCCCGCGTTGACCCTGCACCATGCCACCAAGACGGCTCATGCAACAGCAGGACGTTGAAATCGTAAACCGGCTCGGGCTGCACGCCCGCGCCTCTGCAAAGCTGACGCAACTCGCCGGGCAGTTCGCCTCAGAAGTATGGATCAGCCGCAACGCCCGCCGCGTCAATGCTAAAAGTATCATGGGCGTCATGATGCTGGCAGCGGCCAAAGGCGCACGCGTTACCCTGGAGACTATCGGTTCAGATGAAGCGGCTGCGATGCAGGCTATTGTCGCGCTGATCGAGGATAAGTTCGGCGAGGGGGAATAGCTATGGTGTGAGGGGCCAGGTGTTAAGCCTGAGTAGCGTGCCGTGGTAATCTTACGGTCGTGCATCAGAAAACTTACACAACGCACCCCACGCAAAAATGAGTTTTACCCTCCATGGCATAGGCGTTTCCGGCGGCATTGCCATCGGGCGTGCGCATTTGGTGTCACATGCCACCCTGGAGGTAAACCATTACGTGGTGCCGCCACACCAGGTGGCGGCAGAATCCATGCGCTTCGACGCTGCCATTCAAAAGGTACGCAGCGAGTTTGACGAACTGCGCGCCGAAATTCCCGCAGGCGCACCGGTGGAATTTTCCGCGTTCGTCAATCTGCATCGCATGATTCTTGATGATGCCACGCTGTCGGTTGAGCCACGCCGCATTATCGAAACCGAACAATGCAACGCCGAATGGGCGATCAAGGTGCAGACCGATGCGTTGCTCGCCCAATTTGATGCGATTGAAGATACGTACCTGCGCGAACGTCGCAACGATGTGATTCAGGTCGTCGAGCGTATTTTGAAAGCCTTGTCGGGGCAGCCCGGCTACGTACCGCCGCCCGCTACCGGCTCGGAACAGGAGCTGATCCTGGTCGCCCATGATTTGTCGCCTGCTGATGTGGTGCAATTCAAGGGCCACAATTTCGCCAGTTTTATCACCGATGTGGGCGGCGCTACTTCGCACACTGCGGTGGTCGCGCGCAGTTTGAATATTCCGTCCATTGTGGCGCTGCATCGTGCGCGCGAACTGGTGCGCGAGAACGAACTGCTTATCGTAGACGGCACCAGCGGCGTGCTGATCGTAGACCCCGACGAGCGGGTGCTCGCCGAATATCAAGACCGCAAACGCGCGTTTGGCGTCGAACGCCACAAGCTGACCGGTTTGCGTGATACCCGCGCCGTCACGCGCGATGGCGTGGCGGTGGAATTGCACGCCAATATTGAATTACCCGATGATGTCGAACAAGTGTTAGCCAATGGCGCCACGGGTATCGGCTTATTCCGCAGCGAGTTTCTGTTTTTGAATCGCAGCGATCTACCCGATGAAGAAGAGCAGTTCGAGGCATATCGCAGCGTAGCCGTGGCGATGAAGGATCGGCCCGTCACCATACGCACCTATGATCTGGGCGCGGATAAGCAAACCGAGGAGGGCTCGTACACTGGCACCAATCCTGCGCTGGGCCTGCGTGCGATTCGGCTGTGTCTGACTGAGCCGAAACGTTTTTTAAGTCAACTGCGGGCACTGCTGCGCGCCACGCACTTTGGCAACGTCAGCATCTTGATACCGATGCTGGCCAGTGCCGGTGAAATCGAGCAAACCCTGCAAATGATCGCACGCGCCAAAGCCAGTCTGGATGACAGCGGGCAGGCCTATAACCGCGACGTGAAAATCGGCGGCATGATCGAGGTTCCTGCCGCCGCATTGGCGCTGGATGTATTTTTGCGCAAACTTGATTTTCTGTCGATCGGTACCAACGATTTAATTCAGTACACGCTGGCCATCGACAGGGCCGACGAAAGCGTTGCCCACTTGTATGACCCGCTGCATCCGGCGATATTGGCGCTGGTGTCCAACATCATCAAGCGGGCCGACAAAGCGGGCGTGCCGGTCACCATGTGCGGCGAAATGGCGGGTGATGTGTCTTTGACACGCTTGTTGCTCGGCTTGGGGCTGCGTAAATTTTCGATGCACGCCGCGCACGTGCCGGATGTCAAGCAGCAGGTGCTGGGTGCCGATACGTCGACCGCAATAACCGCTGCGCGGGCCATGTTGAGAGCCAGCGATCCACTGCGGTTAAAGATGTTGCTGGCAAAAATGAACACGATTAAAACGCCTGACGCTGCGTGATCATGTTGCATGAAGTGGCCCGGGTCAATCAGAAAGAGCCCCATGTTCGGCGGGGCTGGTTTCGCGATGACTACTTCGATATTTTTACCTGGCAAGCGGCCAATGGCGATGTCGTCGGGTTTCAGTTGTGTTACGACCTGACCTCATACGAGCGTGTGCTGAGCTGGCGGGCCGCGAAAGGCTACTCACATCACCGTGTTGACGGTGGCGAGGCCTCGCCAATCAAGAACCGCACGCCGATCATGGTGGCCGATGGCTTGCTGCCGCTGAATACGGTGCTTGAGGAGTTTGATCAGCGCGCGGTCGAGCTGGATGCCATGCTACGCACCTTTTTGCGCAGGCATCTGGTTCAGTATGGCAATGCCAAGCCGGGCGAAATTGACAAGTTCCAGACAGGGGTGTAATGTAAGTCCTTGTTTTGACGCGCCGATTTGAAATCAGATTGCGGGCGCGCAATAAATCCGGCTAAAGAGATGGTGGCGATAGAGCGGTTGATCAGGCCACGACACTCAAACCCGGTGATTGCGCAAATCCAGTCGATGCAGCGCGTGAATCTCACCGGGTTCTTGTTTTCATGGACGCAACAGACTTAAAGACGACTGCCAGTGCAGGCGTGGTAACGCCGCAACGTGCGGCATTTCGCGAGCCGCTGCGGCTAAAGTGTGGCCGCGCTATCGCGAACTACGAGCTGGCGTACGAAACCTACGGCAACTTGAATGCCACGTGTTCCAACGCCGTGCTGGTGTGCCACGCGCTTAACGCCTCGCACCATGTTGCGGGCGTGTATGCGGATGAACCCAACAACGTGGGCTGGTGGGACAACATGATCGGCCCCGGCAAGCCGCTCGATACCAATCGGTTTTTTGTGGTGGGCGTGAATAATCTTGGCGGCTGTCATGGCTCTACCGGGCCGCAATCAATTAACCCTGAAACAGGCCAACCGTGGGGCGCGGATTTTCCGCTGGTGACAGTAGAAGATTGGGTTAACGCGCAGGCGCGATTGGCTGATCAATTGGGCATTCAACAATTTGCCGCCGTGATGGGGGGCAGCCTCGGTGCGATGCAGTGTTTGCAATGGAGTATTGCCTATCCGCAGCGTACGCGGCATGCGCTGGTGATCGCTTGCGCGCCCAATTTGTCAGCGCAGAATATAGCGTTTAACGAAGTGGCGCGGCAGGCAATTTTGACCGACCCGGATTTCCACAACGGCGATTACTATGCGCAAAATGTAACGCCGCGCCGTGGCCTGCGCGTGGCGCGCATGGTCGGGCACATCACGTATTTGTCTGATGACGAAATGGCCAGCAAATTCGGCCGCACGCTAAAACACGGGCGCGTCAATTACAGCTTTGATACCGAATTCGAGATTGAATCGTATCTGCGTTATCAAGCCGACAAATTCGCAGGCTACTTCGATGCCAACACTTATTTGCGTATTACCAAGGCACTGGATTATTTTGATCCGGCGTTTGAACACAATGGCGATCTGGCAAAAGCATTGGCAGGTGCTACAGCGGGATTTTTGGTGGTGTCGTTCACCACAGACTGGCGCTTTTCGCCAGAACGCTCGCGCGAGATTGTTCATGCACTGCTCAAGAACAAACGTGATGTCACGTACGCCGAAATCGACGCGCCACATGGGCATGATGCGTTTTTGCTGGATGATGCGCGCTATCACAAACTGGTGGCAGCCTATTTTGCACGCATTGATGCCGAGGGAAAATCATGAACGGCATCAGCATAGATCGCGCCGATTTTGCCGCCATTGCGCACTGGGTTAAGCCCGATGCCCGCGTGCTGGACCTCGGTTGCGGTGACGGGGCGCTGTTTAAATACCTGAAACGCCAGCGCAATATTTCAGGTTACGGCGTGGAGATCGATGACATCAACGTGCTGGCTTGCGTGCAAAACGGTGTCAATGTAGTGCAGCGTAATCTTGAACGGGGTTTGCGCGAGTTTGACGATCAATCGTTTGACTACGTGATTCTGTCGCAGACCTTGCAGGCCATGCGTAACGGCGAGCGCATCATCCGTGAAATGCTGCGCGTGGGGCGCGAAGGCATACTCACCTTTCCGAATTTCGGCTATTGGCGCAACCGCTTGCATGTGCTGAATGGTCGCATGCCGGTGTCAGACACCTTGCCGCACCAATGGTTTGACACGCCGAATATTCACCTGTGTACGCTGGATGATTTTGAGCGCTTTTGCAGCGAACGCAGTATTCGCATTATTGAGCGCAAGGTGCTGACGGATGGTCGTGCGGTGAGCATGATGCCCAATCTGCTGGGCGCGCTGGCGATCTATCATTTTGGTGCGGCTGGCTGACCTTCAAGCCGGGTAACGCTGCGTATCAGCAGCAGGCCAGGAATCGCCAGCAGCGTACACAGCGCAAAAAATCCCGGCCAGCCCAGGCTAATTGCGAACCATCCGGTGGGTGCCGACAACAGCACGCGCGGCACGCCCATCAAGCTGGATAGCAAAGCATATTGCGTCGCGGTAAAGCGCCGATTCGTTAGCGCCGCCATAAAGCCGACAAACGCTGTGGTGCCGAGGCCGCCAGTGAAATTTTCAAGTGCAATTAC
>CANKUB010000115.1 GCA_947486575.1 Betaproteobacteria bacterium
CTGAAGTTCCTCCACGCAAAAGACGAATTTCTGCTTTAGCATCATAGGCTTAGGTGTTTTTCTGATGCGGCGGTGCTGGCTACACGGTGATGGATTGCAGCAGTTGCATGGCGTGCGCCTGTTTTGAGTTTGCAGTGGTTACGATCTCGAAACTTCGCGCTTCTACACCGCTTGCGCGCGAACGGCAGGTGTTGCGCGTCACCGTAGATAGCTCATCAAGCAAAGTGCGAAAGCTATGCGCCGGCGTGCCGTCGGGAAGATGATGCGTTGATGCTTTACGCTGCGCAGCTTCTGAGCGGCGCGCAGGCGCCACCGGATCACGCGTGGCCTTCGCCGCCTGATCCTCATCGGCAAACAGCAACCCGCGCCAAGCCTCGCGCATGTGCCACTCCACATAATAGGCCAGCACGCACAGAAAGATGTGCGCCCGCACCCGATCCTCCGTGCGGTGGTGAATCGGGCGAATCTTCAGATTCACCGTCTTGATCGTGCGAAACGCCCGCTCCACCGCGCTCAACCCCTTGTAGGTGCGTACCAGCTCGGCACTATCCATCTGTTTTGCCGTGAGCGGGCTGCGGATGACATACAGTCCATCAAGCGCCGTTTCGGCTTGGACCGAAGTGGCGTTCACCTCGAAGTTGAAGTGTTGCTCACCGATGTCCAGTTCAAAATGCTTGGCCATCTTAAACTTGTCGAGCACCTTGCCCACCCGTACCCCGATCTTGCCTGCGTTGCGTAGCACACCACGCGCGACCATCGCCCGCACCCGCGTGAGTTCTTCGCGCGTGGCCGCCAGCAGCGCCTCTCGCTTATGCGCACGCAGACGCCCGCGCGCCTCGTTACGGCACACCACCAGACGCTCATCAGGATAATCCGGGTGGGTGATCTCGATGAGATTGCGCGCATCAAACAGGTCCATCTGAATCGACCCGCACTCGACCAGCCGGCGTATCTGTGCACTCCTGAGCGCGCTGATCCATGCCAACCCTTCGTGGGTGCGTAATTGCTCCACCGACGTTTGACTGATCATGCCGCGGTCGCCCACCAGCACGACCTCTTCGATGCCAAAGTCGCGCTTTAACCGCAGCACCTGCGGCAGCAGCGTCTGCGGGTCGGAGACGTTGCCTTCATACACCGATACCGCAACTGGGCAGCCGCGCCGGTCGGTGAGCAGCCCATAGTTCACCTGTAGTTTGCCGCGCTTACCGTCACGGCTGTAACCGAGCTTGGCCAGAGGACAGCAATGGCCCTCGAAATAGCTCGAGGACAGGTCGTAGAGCGCTACATCCTCCTTGCCCAGATGGCGGCGGGCCAGCTTCTTCTCGATGGCGCCCTGGTGCGCGAGTAGCCAATCCATGGCACCGTAGAGCGCGTCCTCATCGGCGTGCGCAACATTGAACTGTGCTGCCAGTGTGCTGGTATGCCACCAGCGCGTGGTAGCAAGCTTGGTGTGAGGGGCCAGAATGCGTGCTGCCACCATCGCGCACACCAGATCGCGCTCGGGACAAGCCCGGGTGCCGAGCAGTTGGGCAAAGCCCAACCGATTCATGGCCGCAGACACGGCCTGAACATGGCCATGCGGCAGGGACTGGATCACCTCAAACAGATCGCCCGCCGGCCGCAACGACTCGCCGCGCAACACCGCGCGCATGGACTCGATCTGCTCGTCGCTGAGTGCGGACAAGTTCGCCAAAGTGCGCTTCTTTACCTGCGTGCCTTGGCGGTAGGACTCGCGTAACAGGTAGGTGGGGCGCGAACCCCGATTTGGAACGACGTCGATGTGCATGGGCAGGCATCGTACCGCAACCATTCGGGCAGTACAAGCCCGTACATGGCTACATTCTGCGCGCCGATGGGCGCCCCATTCGACTGACTTTCCCTCTGAAAACTCATCATAAAGTATGCTTTTTGACTGGGGAACTTCAGTTTAGTGTTCCCCTCTTTGGTGACGGCGGAGTACAGCCCGTCGCGCGTCATGCCGGCATCTCGAGCCAATTGCGTCATTCCACGCGCGCGCGAAATTGCCCCTAAAGCGCTGCGTATCAAGCTGCTATCACCAGGGACATCTTGGGCGCAAATTTCAAAGTAAAGCGCCATATCCTCGTCGGTTTTGAGATAGTCAGCCGAGCCCCAGCGGGATAAAGTTCAGCGATGGTTCAATCGTTCCAGTCTTTTGCATTCTTGATAGTGCGCTTGATATCAGCCTGCTGCGTGCGTTTGTCGCCGCTTGCCAGAAGTACGTTCAAACCCACTACTCTTTAAATCCATAAAGCACACGCGCCTGATCGCCTGAAACCAGCCCGTATTTCACATCCTGAGCCACGGCCTCACGCGAGCGTTCACGCGGATCACCAATACCCCCACCCCCCGGCGTCTCCACAATCAAACGATCCCCCGCAGGCACCACTTGATTGCCCATGCCATTCAGTTCCGTACCTGAATGCAACCGTACACGCCCGCCGCTGCCAGCCTTGCCGCCATCCGCGCCTCTCGCGGGATGATGGATGCGGTCAAAGGTTGCGGCCAGCACCATCGGCGCGTTGTCGCCATTTTCAATTTCAATCACTTGCCCCAGGCCGCCGCGTGCGCTGCCTGCGCCGCCGGAGTCGGGCCGGTATTCCTTGCGCCAGAACACCAGCGGGCTAATCGTTTCCATGATTTCCAGTGATACGTTGCGCACGCCCGAGGGAAACGAGGTGACCGACAAGCCGTCTTTGGCCGGACGCGCGCCGGTGCCGCCGGTGTTAAAGCCGACGACGGTGAAGCGTTTGGCCTTGAGCATGGCTCCCGCCCCTTGGCCACCCGCGAGCCTTATGTTCCACAGGCACGAGGTGCCTTCGGCGGGCACTTTGTCCGCGCGTGCTTGACGCAGGCAACCGAACACCACGTCTGGCAGCATTTGGCCGACGGTGCTGCGCGCGGCTACCGCCAGCGGAAACGGTGCATTGAGGATGCAGCCTTCGGGCGCTGTCACGCGCACCACGGATAGCGAGCCCTCATTGTTCGGAATGTTGGCACCGATAATGCAGCGCACGCCGAATGACGTGTACGCATCGGTGTACGACTTGGGCACGTTAATGCCTTTGGCAACCACTGGCGAGGTGCCGCTGAAATCTATGTCGATGCCGCTGCGCGAGATAGTGAGTTTCGCCGCCAGTGTGATGGGCGATCCATAACCGTCGATGGTCATGGTGGTTGACCACGTGCCTTGCGGCCACTCGCGCACGGCGGCGAGCATGGCGGCGTTCGACCGCGCGATGATGAATTCACCGAGTGCTTCAATATCCTTAAGACGGTATTCGGCCATCATCGCGTTGAGCCGGCGTCCGCCCACTTCGTTGCAGGCCACCAGCGCGTAGAGGTCGCCCTCCACCTGCACCGGCTCGCGCACATTGGCGCGGATGATTTTGAGCACGGTCTGGCTGAACTTTCCGGCATCCACCAGTTTGAGGATGGGCACGAACAAGCCTTCGTGGTACACCTGCGTGCCATCGGGGCCGAAGCCCAGCCCGCCGATGTCAACCACATGTACGGTTGAGGCAAACAGCGCCACCAGACGTTTACCCGCGCCCAGAAAAACGGGCGTGACCATGGTGAAATCGTTGAGGTGGCCGGTGCCCTTCCACGGATCGTTGGTTACATAGGTGTCGCCGGGCTGCATGCTGCGCGCGGGATACTCAGTCAGAAAATGCCCCACCGATTCGGCCATCGAATTCACATGGCCAGGCGTGCCGGTGACGGCCTGCGCAACCATGCGGCCATCGGGCAGGAACACCCCCGCCGACAAATCGCCCGCCTCACGCGTGGCCGCGCCGAAGGCCGTGCGGATTAATGTTTGCGCCTGCTCTTCAACCACCGATATCAGGCGGTTCCACATCACCTGCATCTGGATTTCTGCCAGCGCATCGCGGTTTGATTTTTTACTCATTGCTGTTTGCCTTTGTGCTGATCCAGAACGGCATAACCTAGGCTATTGATTTTTAATGAAAAATCAGCAGTTACCACAATGGTCGTTTGATCTTCGGCGACCAGAGCCGGCCCTTTGATGACGCTGCCGGGCACGAGTTGGGCGCGCTCATAAATTTTGGCGTCGCGTGATTTGCCTTGCGTCGCCTCGAACACGCGCCGCGATGCACTGGCGCGTGCAGCGACGTGCTTGCTGATGCGCTGCGCCAATTTGGCGGGTTTGATTTTGGTTGAAACCGTGACCGACCAGCTCATGATTTCCACCCCCAGATTCGGGATGGCCCGCCCATACATTGCGTGATACGCCTTGGCAAAGCGTGCGGTGAGCGTGGCTGCATCACGCGCGGCGAGTTTGCCTGCGGGCAAGGTCACTGGAATTTCGTGGCCCTGCCCCTGATAGCGCATATAGGCCACACGCGCCGTCTGCAGCGGTTCGTTGGCGGCGCCTGCGCGTACCATGTCCGTCGCCTGTTGCTGCATTTCATCCAGCAAGGCATTGGCGTGTTGGGTATCCAGCGCATTTAACACGGCATGCCAGCTGCGCACTGCCTGGAACGCTACAGGCGCGGTCAGAAACCCCAGCGCCGAACCCACACTGGCGCTTAGCGGAATAATCACGCGCGATATACCGAGCTTCGTCGCAAGCCGCGCGGCGTGCAAAGGCGCAGCACCGCCAAAAGCAATCAGCGTGTATTTTTCGACGGTCTTGCCGAGCTCCATCGCATGCACGCGGGCAGCGTTGGCCATGTTCTCGGTAACGATTTCGTTGATTGCCAGCGCCCCCAGATCAGTATCCAGCCCCAGCGGCTTGGCGATATCGGACGTTACCGCTGCTCCCGCGCGTTTGGCATCGAGTTTGACGCGTCCGCCCGCGAAACGCTCGGTATCCAGATAGCCCATCACGCAATCCGCATCAGTAACAGTGGCGTGCGTGCCGCCACGCGCATAACACGCCGGGCCCGGTTCGGAGCCTGCACTGTCGGGGCCGACCTGCACGCGCTTCATGCTGTCGATACGCGCGATTGAACCGCCACCCGCACCGATCTCGACCATCTCTATCACGGGGATGCGTATCGGCAAACCGCTGCCCTTGAGAAAGCGATACATGCGGCCAAATTCGAAATTGCGCGATAACTGCGGTTCGTAGTCGTCGATAAAACAAATCTTGGCGGTGGTGCCGCCCATGTCAAACGACAGCGCGCGATCCACACCGCATTGTTGCGCCACCGTGCGGGACAGAATCGCGCCGCCCGCGGGGCCGGATTCCACCAGACGTACGGGCTCAGCTGCGCCGATGGCCATGGTGGTGAGTGCGCCGCCCGAGGTCATCAGATACACCGGGCAACGCACGCCCAGATCACGTAGTTTTGTTTCGAGCCGCTGCAGATAGCCCGCCATCACCGGCTGCACATACGCATTGGCGCAGGCGGTCGAGGTGCGCTCGTATTCACGCACTTCCGGGCACACATCCGATGACAGCGTGACCCACAGCTTTGGAGCGTGCAGTGTTAACAGTTCGCGCACGCGGCGTTCATGTGCGGGGTTGGCGTAACTTTGCAGGAAGGCGACGGCGACACTCTCGATGCCTTCGTGCAGCAAATCGCCTGCGAGCTTGATCACTGCCGCTTCGTCCAGCGGTAGCAGCACCTTGCCGCTGACATTGATGCGCTCTGCCATGCCAAAGCGCAAATTGCGCGGCACCAGCGGTGCGGGCTTGTCGAGAAAAATATCGTACTGCGCAAAGCGGTGTTCCCAGCCGATTTCAACGATGTCACGAAAACCCGCCGTCGTGATCAACGCAGTTTTCGCGCCTTTGCGCTCGATCAAGGCATTGGTGGCGAGCGTGGTGCCCAATATCAGCAGATCGAGTTCGGTCGTGGTCATGCCCGCTTCGATGAGGATAACGTTCATCGCATCGAGCAGGCCCACTTCGGGGGCGGTGGGTGTGGTCAGCACCTTGGTGGTCCATTGCTGGCCACGGGCTTGCAGCACCACGTCGGTAAAGGTGCCGCCGATATCGACGGCGAGGCGGGCAGTGCTTGCGGTGCGAGTCATTTCCGGTTTGGCGATTCAGAATAAAAGGAGTGGTTTGGCGAAGGATAGTCCAAAGCATTGTGCGCGATCACTCTGGTGCGCGCAACCGCATAGCGCGCCACAGCGCGCCACGGCGCGTTGCGATAGATTAGCATTGGCACCTTAACTGAATGGAGAATCACCGATGCGCCTCCGGTTAACCCTTACGGCTTTTGTCACAGCGGCCCTGCTCGGCATTACGGCAGAGCCAACGTGGTCGCTGCCCGCAGCAAAATATCCCGTCAAACCAGTGCGCATGCTGGGAGGCGCGTTTGGCAGCCCCAGCGACATTCTTGCACGCACGCTCGGCCCCAGGCTCAGTGAAATTTGGGGTCAGCCGGTGGTGATCGAAAATCGTCCGGGTGCGGCGGGCACCATCGCCGCCGCTATTTTGTCCAAGGCAGCGCCAGATGGATACACGCTGCTGTTGATCTCCGCGCAGTTTGTGATTGGCGCGGCCATGCACAACAACCTGCCGTACGATCCGCTGAAAGATTTTGTGGGTGTTACGCAAATTGGTTTTAGCACCAGCGTGCTGCCGGTGTTGCCGACGCTGGGGCCAAAGTCGTTGAAAGAATTTCTTGTCTACGCGCAGGCGCGGCCTGGCAAAATTCTGTTCAGCTCCGGCGGTGGCGGCAGCAGCACGCACCTCGCTGCCGAACGTTTTAACTTTGCTGCGGGTATCAAAGCCGTGCACGTGGGCTTCAAGGGTACGCCGGATGCGCTGCTCGAAGTCGCAGGCGGACGCGTGCAATATTGCATCGTCGGGCTGGGATCAGCGCTGCCGCTGATCAAGGAAGGGCGCTTGTTGGCGATCGGCGTCAGCACGCCCAAGCGTTCACCGTTGTTGCCCGACGTGCCATCCATTGCAGAGGCCGTGCCTGGCTTTGGTCGCGAAGGCTCGCACGCGCTACTCGCGCCTGCGGGCAAGTCGATGGCGATCCGCAATCAAATCAGCCGCGATGTTACGCGCGTGTTTGAACAGCCCGATGTCAAAGAAAAACTCGCCGCGCAGGGTTATCAATCCGCTCCGACCACGCCGGTGGAGCACGACCGAATATTGCGCGAACAGATACGCGAGTTTGGGGAGATTGCGAAACGGCTTGGGCTAAAACCTTAGTAAAAATATTGAATAAAAACAGATAGTTATACGAATATCGCGTCTATTTATTACTGCCGCCTTGCTCGATGATCAATCGTATTGTGTGCTCTAGATGCACCTTGGCTTTTTGATGATCGTGCGGGTGATGCTGGGCATCAAATACCTTTAGTGTATTTTCAAAGGCTAGGCGTGATTCCGTCAGGCGTGCCGCGCGGGCTTCGCCTTTCAGTAAGTCTGCCTGATCGCGGAGCACGACACCCAGATTGCCTTGCGTCATGGCATAGTCTACGGGCGCGGCTTCAAGCGTTTGGACCTTCAGCACCTCGCGACAAGCATCGACCGCTTCGCTGAGCCGGGTTGCGCGGGCTTCGCCCGCCAGCAGGTTTGCTTGATCACGGAGCGCGATGCCCATTTTGACTTGCGTGTCGGCATAGTAAGAGGGGGCATCTTCGCGGCTGACGGATTGGAGTCCTGCGCGGTAGGCCGCTATGGCGCGGCTAAGCACGTCACGGGCGGTTTTTCCCAGTGCGCCTTGGGCGGCATCTCTTAATTCGTCGCCCACCGTGATTTTGTGGCGGGCTTCAAGCAAGCGGTCGGCAGCGTGGATTTGCGCGGTGGCCTTGGCGACGCGTTGTAGTGTCGCCTGCGACACATGGGCTGTATTGGCGGGTGACTGGTCTGCCTTGGGCCAAAACGCGTCGATGTAATCCGTGGTCGTGGCAAAGCCTTCCGCAGTGGCGCGTTCGTAGCCTTTGTGCGTTACCTGCATTTGCTTGGAGTACCAATAATCCGTTTTCTTACTGACAAGACCATAGACGCTCGCGGCAATAAACACGCGTTGATAGGCGCCCAGCGGCTTCGGCGCATTTTCGATGGTGGCCTCAAAATGCGCTTTGCTCGCGCTCTCGCAGCGGCTGGCGTGATTGATCGCTTTGCCGGCCACATTGCCCGCAAGGTCGCCACTGGATATTTCGCGGTAATTGCCGAACGCGACACCGGTGCGCAAACTCAGCGAATGGTCGTCCGGCAGCAGCACATCGAGTGCTTCCAGTTTGGCGCGGTAGTGCGTGCGGCGATCGTCCCAGGAGTCTATGACTGCCGCCAGGCCGCGTATGGCAAATTCCGCCTGCTCGAACAACAGCAAAAAGCCGTCACCAGTGAAATTGCCGATCTTGCCGCCCCATTGTTTGCTGTGTAGAACGGCAATTCGGTTGAGGTCTTGCAAAATTTCTTCCGCGATATCGGCGTTCTGATTCCATACGTAGGTGGAGTCGCGCAGATCAATGAAGGCTGCGAAGCCCCGCTTATCCTTGCTTTTAGTTGATGCGGGGATTGAGGCTTTTGGCATGATGGTTAAAGACGGCATTTCTCGCAATATCGCGCCAAAATCCAAGGTCGGCAATGACGGGCGCGTGCGGCGCGTCGGCGCAGCGAGTGGGCAACAGGCCCGTCTCGTGGACTGCGTGGTGGACTGAATTGCAGACATCGTGCGCTTGAGTTCTTGCGCCGCGATGGACATCTGACAGCCCTTGCCACAAAATTCGCACTCACTCTCTGCGCAGGAAAATGCCGTGATTTTGTTTCTGGTTCGTGCCACGATTTGGGCGGCGCTGCTTGCCGCTGTGTTTGCGCTACCGCTGTTCGCGCAAACCTATCCTGCCAAACCTATCCGACTCGTGCTGCCCTATCCGCCCGGTGGCGGCACAGACATCATTGCCCGCCCGCTGGCGCAATTGATGAGCGCGAACATGGGGCAGCAACTGGTGGTTGAAAATCGTGGCGGCGCGGGCGGCAACGTTGGGATGGATTATGTGGCGAAATCGCCGGCGGATGGTTACACGCTGGTGTTTGCCATTACCGCGCAACTGGCGGTGAATCCGAGCCTGTATCCGAAGCTGCCGTATGATCTGCTGCGCGATTTCGCACCGATTTCGCTGCTGGGCATTGCGCCGTATGTGTTGACGGTACACCCCACTTTGCCGGTGAAATCGGTTAAGGAGCTGGTGGCACTGGCGCGGGCGCGACCGGGCACGCTGACGTTTGGTTCGGCAGGCAACGGCAGCGGCGCGCACCTCGCGGGCGCGATGTTGAATGCGCTGGCCGGCGTGCAAACCGTGCATGTGCCCTACAAGGGCGGCGGCCCGGCAATGATTGATCTGGTGGCGGGGCAGTTGCAGTTGAGCTATCTCACATTTACTTCCAGTAACAGTTTTATACGCAATGGGCGGTTGCGCGCGCTGGGCGTTACCACCGCCAGGCGTTCGGCTGCGCTGCCCGATTTGCCCGCGATCGCCGAGGTGGTGCCGGGCTATGATTCGGCAGTGTGGTATGGCGTGCTGGCGCCTGCAGGCACGCCATCGGATATCATCGCGCGGCTTAATCGCGAATTTCTCGTCGTATTAAAAAATGCCGAGTTGCGTCAGCGTCTGTCGGCCGAAGCGTTTGAAGCCATCGGCACGCCGCCGGAGGAACTCGGCACCTACATGAAAAGCGAAATCGCGCGCTGGGCAAAACTGGTGAAAGCGACCGGCACGAAAATTGACTAATCTGTTTTTAAAGGAAAATGCCATGCGATTTGTAAAAGGATTCACACGTTGGGCACTTTGCGCGATGGCGCCGGTATTCGCAACGGCAGTCATGCCCGGAGGCGTATCACAGGTGGAAGCCGCCGATCTGCCACTGGTGGTGGTGCTATCCACCGGTGGCACCATCGCGGGCCGGGGCGGGTCAAGCACCAGTCTGACGGAATACAAATCCGGTTCGATACTGGGGTCGGAGCTGGTCGATGCCGTGCCGGAAATCAAGCAGTATGCGCAGGTGCGCGTCGAGCAGATTGCCAACATTGGCAGCACCAACATGAACACAGCGGTGTGGCTCAAGCTTGCTGCGCGCATCAACGCGATCTTCAGCGAAGACCCCAAGGTGGCGGGTGTGGTGGTGACCCACGGCACCAATACACTGGAGGAAACCGCTTACTTTCTGCATCTCACCGTCAAACACGACAAGCCAGTGGTGGTGGTCGGTTCACAGCGTCCGGCGACGGCGATCAGCGCGGATGGCCCGCTGAATTTGCTGAATGCCATCCGGGTGGCTGGCGCACCCGTGTCGCGAGGTAAGGGCGCGCTGGTGGTGATGAACGATGAGATCAACGGCGCGCGCGATGTCACCAAATCCAACACCTATCGCGTGGAGACGTTTCGCTCCGGGGAGCTTGGTTTTCTGGGCTATGTTGATGCGGATGAAGTGACGTTTTATCGCGCCTCGACCAAGCGCCATACGGCGCGCTCGGAATTTGAAGTGAGCAAACTATCGAGTTTGCCCAAGGTGGAGATTCTCTATGCCTATGCCGAGCCGAGCGTGGACGCGCTCAAGGCCGTTGGCGCATCGGGCGCAGGTGGCATGGTGTTTGCGGGCACCGGCGCGGGCGGACTTTCAGATGCTGAACGGGCTGCGATCAAGACCTTGGGACCGCTGGACTCGCGTCCGGTTATTGTACGCTCCAACCGTACTGGCAATGGTCGTGTGATCCCGCGCAAGGAATACGACGCTGAAGGCATGGTGCCCGGCGATAACCTGAATCCGCAAAAGGCACGCATTCTGCTCATGCTGGCATTGACCAGAACGCGTGATCTCGGCGAAATTCGCCGCATGTTTACGGAATACTAACCGGAAGGAAATGATGTCTGCACAACCGAATGCTTTGTCCGCGCTAAAGCCCGCGCCTTATACAGAGCATTACATCGAAATCGCAGGGCTCAAGCTGCGTTTACAGGATTACGGCACGACGGGAAGGCCAGCGCTGCTGTGCTTGCACGGCGGCGCGGCGAACGCGCATTGGTATGATTTTGTCGCGCAGGGTTTTACCGGTGACTATCATGTGCGGGCGGTCGATCTGCGGGGCCACGGTGACAGCCAGTGGGACAACTCGCCCGCGCCCGATTACGCGTACAAACGCCACGCGGCAGACGTCAACGAGTTGGCCCAAAAGCTGGATCTGCGCGATTTTGTCTTGATCGGGCATTCGATGGGCGGCATGATCGGCAGCGTTTATTCCGCCACCTACCCGGGCCGGGTCAAAGCATTTATGTTGGTGGACACCACCATCAAAATGACCCCTGAACGCATTGCCGGGTTCAGCGCCATCAGCAATCGCGAAGGCCGCCACTACGCCAGTCAGGACGAGTTTATCGCGGCTTACAAGGTGCACCCCGGCGGCAGCACCGCGGCGCCCGAGATACATCGCCATATTGCGCAGTCCAGCGGGCGTCAGTTTGATGATGGCCGTTGGCGGCATAAAGTCGATCGCAAGGTGTACGGCAATCGTGAAATGGTGGACAGCTTCCCGCTGTGGAATAAAATCAAGATACCCACGCTGCTGATGAAAGGCGAGCGCAGCCAGCGCATAGACCCGGTAACGGTGGCGGATGTGAAATCGCGCGCGCCGCAGGTTGAAGTCGCCGAAGTTGCCAATGCCGACCATCACATTACGCTGGACAACCCGGCCGGATTTATCCAGGTTGCGCGGGCGTTTTTGGACAAGATCAAATAGCTTTTTTACTGGAATCAACAGCAATGTCAGCACAAGCAAACACGAACGCTCACGCCAGCGTACTAAAGCCCGCGCCCTACACCGACCGCTACGTTGAAGTGGCGGGTCTTAAATTACACTTGCAGGATTACGGCACCGTGGGCAAACCGGTGATGCTGTGCATGCATGGTAGTGCGGCACATGCCCACTGGTTTGATTTTGTCGCGTCGGGATTGACCAACGATTACCACGTGCTGGCGCCGGATCAGCGCGGACATGGTGACAGTGAGTGGGATCGTTCGGCGGAACCCGAGTACAACTACGATCGCTATGCGGCAGACATTCACGCGCTGACCGAAAAACTCGATCTACGCGATTTCGTTCTGGTCGGTCACTCGATGGGCGGGTTGGTATCGATTGTGTACGCAGCCACTTATCCGGGGCGTGCCAAAGCCTTTATCATGGTGGATTCCTCAGTCAATATGCCGGAAGATCGTGTTGCTGCCATGAATGCCATCGGCAGCCGGGAAGGCAGAAGTTATGCCGATCTGGATGAATTTGTGGCGATGTATAAAGTGCGTCCTGCCGGTAGCAGCGCCACGCCAGATATCGTGCGGCATCTCGCGCTGCACAGTGGCCGGCCGTTTGAAGATGGCCGCTGGCGCAGCAAGGTGGATCGCAATGTTTATGCGCGGCGTGTCGGCAGAAATCTCATGCCGTGCTGGGCCAACATCAAGATTCCAGCGCTGCTGATGAAAGGCGACCGCAGCAATCGCGTGTCACCGGAGATCATCGCCGGCGTAAAAGCGCTCGCGCCGCAGGTGGAAGTGGCCGAAGTGTCTGGCTGCGATCACCACGTGACGCTCGACAATCCGCCGGGATTTGTTGAGGCGGCAAGAAAATTCTTGAATAAAATCAGGTAGTTATTATCGATACGGCAAGCGGCTGCTGTGCTTACGCAGCAACCGCTTCGTCCTGCTGCGCTACCGTGGGGGCTTCGCCCATGAGCGTAGTTCTGCGCACGTCGCGCGCTTCATTCACCGGGAAAGGGCGCCCGCGATGCATGGTTTGACGGTTGTCCCACATCACCAGATCGTTAACCTGCCACTTGTGTGAATAGACAAACTCGCGCTGTGTGGCGTGTTCCATCAAGTCGCGCAGCAGCAGCCGTGCTTCCGGCAGTTGCCAGCCCAGAATGGTGCCGGCATGAGATGAAAGATAAATCGATTTTCGTCCCGTACGCGGTAGCGTGCGCACGAGCCTCTGGCGCACGGGCTTGAAGCGCTCGCGTTCTTCGGCCGAGAATTCACGGAAGCCGATGAGGTCGCGCGAGAACAACTGCGAGTGTTCGCATACCAGATCTTCAATCACTGCCTTCGTTTCATCGTCGAGCGCTTCGTACGCCGCGCCCATGTGGGCAAACTCCGTGTTGCCGCCTTTCGAGGGCACGCTCACCGCGCGCAGCAGCGAGTATTTCGCCGGGATGGCTTTGAATGACGAATCGGAGTGCCACAACCGGTTGCCGATGGCGAACAGCCGCTTTCGATCATCGCGTGCGAAGGGCTTGTTGTTGCCGTCCAGATTTGACACGTCAGCCATCTGCGGCGGCAAACGGAAATCCGCTGCGGCGCGCAAGGTGTTGCGGGCGGTGTTTTCAAGCGGGCCCAGCGTCTGTGTAAAAGCCAGGTGCTGTTCGTTGGTCAACAGCTGGTTGTGAAACACCAGTACGGCATAACGATCCATGCCAGCATGAATTTCCTCTGCCTGTGCGGGGGTCAGCGGCTCGCGCAGGTCGATGCCTGTGACTTCTGCGCCAATACACGGCCCAATGGAACGAATCTGGATAGACATGATGCGAATCTCCTTGTAGCGAAGTTTCAAAACATCGGCTGCAGCAGAAGCGTCATGCTACCTCGCCGCTTCCTGCTTGTCACTTTCCGGTTCGCGTCCCTGTATGCTTCATGTAAGGCTTTTTTGGTAGCATGGGTACAAATCTTCGGGCCTTCGGGGCCTTCGGAATTGTCGCGCGGCAAAAAAGGTTACGGACTATGATTGCCAACTTCATTCAGTCGAATCGTATTTTCGCGCGCATTGTCTGCACCGCGCTCATGGCGGTTTGCACGTTGCCCTATGCCAATGCGGCAGACGATGGCGCCAGCGTAAAGCCGGTTTTCAGCGACAGCGAGATCAAGGCCATTCTGTCGCACGGCCCATGGCCCGTGCCCGCGCCACCCGATCCGACCAATCGCGTATCAGGAAAGCCCGCCGCGATTGAGTTCGGCACGCTGCTGTTTTTCGATCAGCGACTCTCCGGCTCCGGTACGAAATCCTGCTCAAGCTGCCACGTGCCGGAACGCAACTGGACCGACAACCAGCGGCGCAGCACCGGCGTGATTGAGTTGGATCGAAACACCCCCACGCTGATGAATCTGGCCGCAGGGAGCTGGTATGGCTGGGACGGCGCGGCCGACAGCCTGTGGTCGCAAAGCCTGCGTCCGATCGTGGACGCGCGCGAACTGGCTGCCACGCCGCGCCACGTGGCGCAAGTGGTGCGCAACGACAATGAGATGTCCTGCCGTTACCGCCACGCATTCGGCAGCCCGCCGTCACCCACCAATGACGAGGTCGTGTTAGTGGATATAGCCAAGGCGCTCGCCGCCTTCCAGGAAACGCTGACCAGCGGACGCACGCCATTTGACCACTTTCGTGATGCGCTGGCGCGTGGGGCGTCGCCCTCGACAACGAGTTATTCTGAACCCGCGCAGCGCGGACTAAAGATTTTTATCGGCAAGGGCGGCTGCACCCACTGCCATGCCGGCCCCAACTTCACTGGTGGTGAGTTTTTCAACACCGGTCTGTCGCGCTATCAACCGCTGGGCAAGCCCGATCCCGGACGCCCTGCGGCAATCCGCCTATTGCTGGAAAGCCGCTTCAACCTGCTGGGGCCCTACAACGACGAGGTGTCGGGCGCCAGTGCTGCACGCACCCGCAAAGCGTCGCTGGAGCAGGGGAATGTTGGCGAGTTCAAAGTGCCGTCGCTGCGAAATCTGTTCCTGACCTCACCGTATGGCCGCGACGGCAGCATCGATACGCTTGCCCAGGTGGTGCAGCACTATGCCAACCTTGATCCGATCCGGCTGCACGCAAAAGATGGGCGGCCCGTGAAGCCGCTGAACCTCAGTGCGCGCGAACAAAGCGATCTTGTGGTGTTTCTTGAATCGCTGAGTACCTTTTCCAATCCGTGGCGTCCGGAAGAAGGCGCGCGGTGCGACTGATGCGTTGAAAAGTGAGTGAGGCACATTTTATCGAGACCGGCCCCGCGGATTTCTGCTAAATTGATGTCTGCTGAAACGGGGTGTCTGGAACGTGGCGCCCCGCTTCGATCACGATTCGATTTGCTCCGAGGTGCAGCATGAAACGCGTGGTATTTAATCAGAAGGGCGGCGTGGGCAAGAGCACCATCACCTGCAATCTCGCTGCGGTAGCGGCCGCGAAAGGCAGGCGCACGCTGGTGATCGATCTTGATCCGCAGGGCAATTCCACGCGCTACCTGCTGGGTGACGGCACCGATGGCCTGCAAAATACCGGCAGCGCTTTTTTCGAGCAGATGCTGAGTTTCAATCTGTGGCCCAAGCCCACGGAGGATTTCATCACGGCTACGCGCTTCAAAAATCTTTC
>CANKUB010000116.1 GCA_947486575.1 Betaproteobacteria bacterium
GATGCGTGCGATCACGTCGTTGCCGCTGCCCGGGCCGTAAGGCACGATGTAGGCGATGGGGCGCCTGGGATAGGCTTGCGCCAGCACGGTGTCGGCTATACCGCCGAGGGCTGTTACCGGCAGCAGCCATGCAGCCATACGAATGAACCATCGCATTTTCATTGCACAGAATCTATCCGCTCGCCACTGCCTTAAAACGGCGCAGGATTTCAATCTGATCTTCAAGCTTCGGCGTGCGGAACATGGGATAGAGCATGGCATAACGTGCACCGAGTTTGCGCCAGCCTTCGGCTGCGGCGGCCCACTGCTGCGGGTCCGGGTCGTGCATGCGCAGCCAGCCTTCAATGCCGAACAGCGCTGGATCGCGCCCGTGCCTGCCGAGTTCGTCGCGCAACAGACTGAGCTTTTTCGCGGCCTGGTCATCCGGTGCGAGGATCGGCATCCAGCCATCGCCGAGCCTGGCCGCACGTTTTACCGCTGCATCGGATGAGCCGCCCACCCAAATCGGGATGGGCCGCTGCACCGGTGCCGGCACGATGTTGACGCCCTTCAGGTGATGAAAGCGACCGTCATAATTGACGATCTCATCGCACCACAGGTGGCGCAATACTTCGATTTGTTCGGCCTGTCGCGCACCGCGCGTTTTCCAATCGGCGCCCAACGCCTCGTACTCGACGTGGTTCCAGCCGACACCAACGCCGAGCCTGAGGCGCCCGCCACTCAGTAGATCAACTTCAGCGGCTTGCTTTGCGATGAGCCCGGTTTGCCGCTGCGGTGAGATAAGCACGCCACTCGATAGCCGGATTCGCCTGGTCACCGCAGCCAGAAAGCCGAGCATCACGAAGGTTTCGTGAAAGGGGTCTTTTTCATCGTAATTGGGTACCCAGCCGTCCCTTGCCGTTGCGCCGAACACGTGATCAGGCACTTCAATGTAGGCATAGTCGAGGTCTTCGGCTGCCTGCGCCCAGTCGCGGATTTTGGCGGGATCACTGCCTATATCACGCGTGGGAAATATTGCATTGAGTTGCATGATGCTACTCCACAGGGATGACGCTATTGCAAATCCACTGACTGGGATTAGCCCATGGTTGAGTTAAAAGCGCCGCCATCAAGCAGCAAGTTCTGCCCGACTATAAATCCCGAAGACGCTGCACACAAAAACGCGCATGCCTCACCGAATTCAAAGGGATCGCCAACGCGACCGGTCGGGTTGGTCTTTGAGCGCTCGGCAAGGATTTCTTCCAGCGGGCGGTTAGCTTTACGCGCCGCCTCGATCATGCCAGAGCGTAACCGATCAGTCAGAAACGGCCCGGGCAGCAGCCCGTTGATCGTCACGTTGTGCCGAGCGACTTGTCGCGCCAGGCCACCCACGAAGCCGGTCAACCCCGCGCGCGCACCATTGGACATGCCAAGTTCAGGAATTGGTGACTTCACTGAGCCGGAGGTAATGTTGACGATGCGGCCGAATTTACGCGCAATCATGCCATCCACCACGGATTTGATCAGCATGATGGGCGTGATCATGTTGCCGTTCACCGCCTTCATCCAGTCGGCCTCACTCCAATCGCGAAAATCGCCGCGTGGCGGGCCACCGGCATTGTTCACCAGGATGTCCGGAGCGGGGCACGCCGCGAGTACCTTGGCGCGGCCTTCCGCTGTGGTGATGTCTGCGGCAATCGCTGTGACTGTGCGCCCCGTCGCAGCACGTATTTCTGCTGCTGTGGCTTCAAGGTCACTTGCCGTGCGCGAATTTATCACCAGATCGACGCCGTTGTGTGCCAGCGACATCGCACAGGCTTTGCCCAGCCCTTTGCTGGCTGCGCAAACGATTGCTTTTTTGTCTTTGATGCCTAAATCCATGTCCATCTCCTCAATTTAAAAGTCATCCGCAGATCGGGATTGTAGCGTGTGACTTGTCGTGAAGTTGCGCTGTTTGATTCCGGCATTGTCGGCTTGGACTGTCCTAAAATTGCATCCAATCGCTTGGTTTGAGCAAAGCGTAGAAATCGAAACGGGCGCTAATCCAGTTTGACGCCGGACGCTTTCACCACGATCGCCCATTTATCGATATCTGCTTTGACGAACGCGGTAAACTGCTCTGGCGTTTTGCCGATTACCTGCAAGCCTTGTTCTGCCAGACGCGCGATAATATCCGCGTTGCGCAATACCTGCTGTGACTCGGTATTGATGCGCGCCAGCACGTCTTTGGGTGTTGCGGCGGGCGCGAAGAAGCCATACCAATATTCAACTTCGTAATTGGGTAGTCCCGATTCGAGCATGGTAGGTATGATCGGCATCGATGGTGCGCGTTGCGGCGAAGTTACTGCAAGCGCTTTCAGGCGATTGGCCTTGATCAGTGCCGTTGCCGCAGGCAAGGTTGAGAACATAACATGCACCTGCCCACCCACCACGTCGGTCAATGCCGGCCCGGCGCCCTTGTAGGAGATGTGCACCATTTTCGTTTTGGTGACATGCAAAAACATTTCGGCAGACATGTGATTGCCGGTGCCCGTGCCCGCCGATGCGTAATTGATTTGATTCGGTCTCGCGCGCACAAGATCGGCCAGATCTTTCGCGGTTTTCACCGGCAAGGAAGGATGCACCACCAGTACCATTGGTGTGGATGCCAGCGGCGCCGCGACCGCTAGATCGCGCTGTACATCAAACGTCAGCCGTGAATGCAGGCTGGGGCCGATGCCGATTTCTGATGTCGAGCCGACCAGCAGCGTGTGTCCGTCCGGTACAGATTTCACGGTCAGTTCAAGCCCCACATTACCCGCTGCGCCAGGACGGTTATCGACCAGAAACGGTTGCCCGATCTGCTCGGATAATTTTTGCGACACGATACGACCGAGAATATCGGTGCCACCACCGGGTGCAAAGGGCACGATAACGCGCACCGGTTTGGCAGGGTAAGTCTGCGCGTGTAAGTCGCCGCTATTGAGCAGGCCCGCTGCCAACAAGAGCGTCACCGCTATCGCGCAATTCCTTCGGAATTGATTTCCGCAAGCAAGGGTGTTTGATGATGAGTCTTGCGTGTTTGCCATAGCAGTGTCCTCGACTGGTACATACGCATCTATTTACGGCTATATCAATAACACTCGCGCTACCTGGCGATGACAAGTGAATTGTTCAGTGCGGATACTAACGTGGCAGGGCAGCCCTGTATGCAAATACGACAATCCTGTTCGTTGATCACTTCTTGGCCGCAGGCTCACTTTCAATCGAAGGCAGCGAGCGAAGGTAGGCAATCATCGCGGCGAGATCGGCTGGCGTGAGCATGCCGGTGGTATTACGTATGACTTCGCTCATCGCCTCAGCGGGCACGTCGCCATCGGGCGTCAAGCCTGCCGACAGAAAATCAGCCAGTTCCTTGTCGTCCCATTTTTTCTTGAGCCGGGTTGGCGTGAGATTGGGGATGTCTTTGCCTTCAGGGCCTTTGCCGCCCGCGAGGAAGCGGTCTTTGCGCGGGCCACCCATCGCATTGCGCGGCGTGTGGCATTCGCCGCAGTGGCCGAGCGCCGTGGTGAGATAAGCGCCGCGATTCACTTCAGGCGAAAGTTTGGCGTCGGGCGTGAATGCGCCCGGTGTGAAATACAGCATCTTCCAGAACGTTACCGCGAAGCGCACGTTATACGGAAAGCCCACGTCGTGCGGACGGCTGGCCTGCGCACTCGCGGGCAGCGAGCGCAGATAGGCCCACAGGTCGCGCACGTCAGCATCGGTCATGCCGGTAAATGATGGATACGGAAACGCCGGAAAATAATTGGCGCCATCGGGGCGTTTGCCATGACGCAGCGCTTGCGCAAAATCGGCTTCTGTCCATTTGCCGATACCGGCTTCGGGATGCGGCGTGATGTTAGGCCCGTAAAACGTGCCGAACGGTGTTTTAAGTGCGCGGCCACCGACATAGGGAACTGCGCCTTTTTTTTCTTCAGTATGGCAACCCAGGCAGCCCGCGGCTTTGGACAGATATTCGCCGCGTTTTGCGTCGCCTTGCGCCCACGCTGCCGCGGTCGCGAACAGCAAACCGAGCGCCCCTATCCGTAACATACGTTTCATGGAAACAGTCATGGTCTTTACCTTAACCTTCGCCCAAAAAGCGAAAACCCCGCCTCGGCGGGGTTCTCTATGCAGCCACCAATTTACTGCTTGGCCCGGAAATCATCGTGACACGCGCCGCAAGCCTTGTTAACGTCATTGATAGCCGCTTTCACAGTTGCTTCGTCGCCCCCTTTGGAAACCTTGACGAGCTGGCTAATCGTGCTTTGCACGCGATCCGCGCTCTCCTTGAACTTGGCAGTATCTGTAAACACTGCGGGTAGCGCGCGGGATTTTTCATCCTTGGTGTTGTTGTTGAAGCCGTCCCAAGGCATTTTGTTCAGCGTATCGAGGTAGGCTGCATTGCGCGCTATCACCTCAGCGTTATAGGGCACCTTACCCGATGCCATGCCGGCAAGCGGCCCGAAGTATTTACCCTGCAAAGTCATTGCGGCTTGGCGCTGTTTGACCAGCACGTCCGGCTTGGCTTGAGCCATAGCGGCCGCGCCATAGCCAGCACCTACGATCAGTGCGATGCCGCTTGCAACCAGTTTTATCTTCATTGAATTCTCCTAACTATTTGAATTATAAGGGATATTTAAATTATCTCGCTGCGGCACGTGGCGTAATAATTTAAACGCGCCGCGTACCGTTCCAAGCGTAAACAGTATGCTGAGCCTGACTATTCCCGTACTAGTACTAACGCATAGCTAGTCTAGATGAGTACCGCTTGCAGCGTCAATTGTATGATTGGTGGCCTCACGAAAAATCGACCTTTCCGCTGCGCCCGCGCTTTACTTCGCCGCGCTGCTTTTTGCCATCGAGTCTGCGCTCACGCGATGCACGGGTAGGGCGCGTGGCCTTGCGCGGCTTGGGTTTGTGGCTGGCCTCGCGGATCAGTTCGACCAGGCGCTCTTGTGCGTCGGCGCGGTTACGGCTTTGCAGCCGGAAGCGCTGCGCAGTGATGGTGATTACACCTTCGCCGCTGGCGCGCGTGCCCGCGAGAGTGAGCAGGCGCGCGCGCACGTCCTCCGGCAGCGACGGCGACTGTGCGGCGTCGAATTTCAGTTGCACCGCGGTGGAAACCTTGTTCACATTCTGCCCGCCGGGGCCGGACGCGCGCACAAAGCTTTCTTCAAGCTCTGTTTCCTGCAAAGCGATTGTGCGGGTTATGCGAATCATGATGCGTGTAGTTTACGGTAAACTTGCTGCTATGACACTCACCCCCAGACTTGGTTTCACAGCGGGCTTTGCGCTTTGCGCAGGCTTGCTCGGCTTTGCCTATTATCTGCAATACGTTGAGGATCAAAACCCTTGTCCGCTGTGCATGGTGCAGCGGGTGGCGTTTTATGCGCTGGCGCTGGTGTTTTTGCTGGGGGCGCTGCATGGCCCGAAGTACGGAAATAAGTTGCGCAGCGTGACGGTGACGGTGTATGGGCTGCTGGCGTTTGTGGTGGCGGCGCTGGGCACGGTGGTTGCTGGGCGGCACGTGTGGTTGCAGAATATACCGGCGGATCAGGTGCCCGCCTGCGGGCCGGGGCTGGAATACATGCTGAAAAGATTTCCGTTCGCCGACGTGGTGAGCAAGGTGCTGATGGGCTCAGGTGAATGTGCCGAAGCTGCCTGGAAATTTCTGGGGCTGACGATTGCCGGGTGGTCGCTGTTCTGGCTGGTGGCGCTGGGATTGTTTGCGCTATTTCTGGCGCTGCGCAAAAATGCCGGGCAACGCTAGGCTGGAATATCCGGCGTTAGCTGGCGCTCCAAAGCGATAATCTGATCCTTGACGAATAGCTTGCGTTTTTTCAGGCGCTGCACTTGCAGTTGGTCGTGTGGCGTGGTTTCGATGAGGCGGGCAATGACATCATCGAGATCGCGGTGTTCGAGGTAAAGCTGTTCGATGCGAATTTTCATCGCGTTGCCATCGATGTCGGCGGTCTGGCTCATGGGTAACTCGGGCGTTTCGGCGCGCGTGTGCAAGGCGTGTAGTATACGGTGCTGCATTGCAAAACACGAGCTTGGACACACGGTATATTTTGTAACTATTTGTTTTTATTGATAATTTTAGGGGCGGCGAATGGGGATGCAAATTACGGTGAATGGTCGGGCACTCAGCGTTGCAGCGGACGAAGAAACGCCGCTGCTTTACGTGCTGCGTAACGAAGCCGGTTGCAAGGGCGTGCGCTACGGCTGCGGGCTGGGCCAATGCGGTTCGTGTACGGTGATTATCGATGGCAAGCCGGTGCAGTCGTGCGACGTGCCGGTGTCGGCGGTGGCAGGCAAATCGATTACCACGGTTGAGGGCATCGGCTCGATGGATGAACCGCATCCGCTGCAACGCGCGTTTGTTGACGAGCAAGCGGCGCAATGTGGTTACTGCGCCACCGGCATCATCATGTCGGCGAAGGCCTTGCTGGATGTGAATGCCTCGCCGAGCGACGCTGAAATCAAAGCAGCGCTGTCGAAAAACCTGTGCCGCTGCGGCACGCATCAACGCATATTGCGCGCGGTGAAGCGCGCGGCTATTGAGATGAGGAAATAAACATGGCTATCGAAAATACGGTGCGTCGTAATTTACCCGGCAGCCTTGAAACCAACCGTAACCTGAGTCAGTGGCTGGATATCAATACGGATGGCACCGTGACCATGCGTCCGGGCAAAATTGAAATCGGCCAGGGTATTTTGACCGCGCTGCGGCAGATTGTAGCTGAAGAACTCGATGTCAATCTTGAGCGCATCAACATCGTTACTGCGGTTACGGCGTTAAGCCCGAATGAAGGTGTGACATCTGGCAGCCGTTCGATTGAAGAGTCCGGCGTGGCGTTTCGTTATGCCGCCGCTGAAGCGCGCGAGTTGTTGCTGGCGCGCGCGGGGGCGAAACTGGGTGTGTCGATAGAGCAGTTGTCGGTGAGTGACGGCGTGATTACGTCGCGCAGCGGTGGTAGCGTTTCCTATTGGGATATCACCGACGGTGATTTGTTGAAGCGCGAAGCCACCGGCGATGCCAAGCCTAAATCGCATATGCTGTACAGGATTGTCGGCACGGCGGCACCGCGCGTGGATATTCCGCGTAAGGTTTCTGGCGCACCGGTGTACGTGCATGACATGGATGTGCCGGGGTTGCTGCACGCACGCGTGTCGCGTCCGCCAAGCTACAAGGCTGAACTTGTCAGCGTGGATATGGACGACGTGCGCAAAATGCCCGGCGTCGTGGCGGTGGTGCGCGACGGACGTTTTCTCGGCGTAATAGCCGAGCGCGAGGAGCAGGCGATACGCGCGCAGCGGAGACTCACGCGCAACGCAAAATGGAAAGAAGGCCCCACGCTGCCGGAATTTGATCCGCGTTATTTGCTGAAACTTCAGGCGAAAACGGATGTGATCAGCGAGAAAAAGGGCGCTGCATCCAGTGGCAGGGAATTCAGTGGCGAATACACGCGCCAGTTTCTCGCGCATGCGTCGCTTGCGCCGTCGTGCGCGGTGGCGAAATTTGAGGGCGGCAAATTTACCGTGTGGACACACAGCCAAGGCATCTACCCGTTGCGCGCGGAAATGGCGCCTGCGCTGGGCGTGCCGGCTGAAGATATTGTGATTCACCATGTTGAAGGCGCGGGCTGTTACGGCCACAACGCGGCGGACGACGTAGCGCTCGACGCAGCCTTGCTCGCGCGTGGCGCGCTCGGGCGCACCGTGCGTTTGCAATGGATGCGTGACGAGGAATTCGCGTGGGAGCCGTATAGCTCGGCAATGGTCGTCAAAACCCGCGCCACGTTGTCCGACGCGGGGCAGATTACTGATTGGCAGATGGATGTCTGGAGCCACGGCCACAGCTCGCGGCCTGGGCGTGGGCCGGGCAGCAATCTGCTGGCAGCGTGGCATCTGGAGAAGCCGTTGGTTCGTGCGCAAACGGCGAATCCGCCGTTGCCCGGCGGCGGCAGTCATCGCAATGCGATACCGATTTACGATTTTCCGAATGAAAAAGTATCAAACCATCTGATTCCCGATCCGCCCTTGCGCGCTTCGGCGCTGCGCGGGCTGGGCAGTCAAACCAATGTATTTGCAATTGAATCGTTCATGGATGAACTGGCGCTGGCGGCAGGAGTTGATCCGATTGCATTCCGCCTGCGTCACTTGAAAGACCCGCGTGGCCGCGCGGTCATTGAAAAGGTGGCTGCGATGGCGAAGTGGAAGCCCAATTCCAGGGGCGACGGTGCGAACGGTAGAGGCATCGGCTTCGCGCGCTACAAAAACGGTGCGGGCTATATGGCGATGATTGTTGATATTGTGTTGGCAGAAACCATACGCGTTACCCATGTGTGGGCGGCGGTAGATGTCGGGCAGATTATCAACAGCGATGGACTGCTGAATCAAGTCGAAGGTGGCATCATTCAGGCGGTAAGTTTTGCGCTGAAAGAAGAAGTGAAATACGACCGTGAGCGAGTCACGCTGAAAAGCTGGGACGATTATCCGATACTGTCGTTCGACGAAGTGCCCGAGGTGGAGGTCGCGCTGATCAATCGGCCCGAATTGCCGCCGCTGGGTGCAGGCGAAGGCACGCAGGGGCCAATTTCGGCGGCAGTGGCCAACGCGGTATTTAACGCAGCCGGAATCCGGCTACACGATATACCGTTTACGCGCGAGCGCTTGATTACTGCCATGGCGTAACTTGGGCAATCAGCGTTGCACTAAATTTGCGTGGCCAGCCCGTAAGCTCGGTCGATGAATTCTTTGGCATTGAAGTCATCGAACTGGTCCGGCAGATCCGGGCTGCTGAGGCGCGCGTCGAACTTACGCCGCCGCACGGTGTTACCGCAGACGTCGCTGAAATCGGATAAGTCGGCGGAGAAACTTTGCTCACTGGTGCGGTAGTCGGCCATCTGGATAATCACGGTTGCTTCCCTATTGTTAGAATCTGCTGACCCTTTATGCAGTACGTGTGCCAACTTAAAAATGCGGTGTGCGGTAATGCCGAAAATAACGTAAGATATTGTTTTTAAATGACTATTTAATATCGGTGATTTGCGGTAAACCAGCGCTCGCCATACCGCTCTTACCCATGTTATCGGCAGTGCCAGCAGATAAATCCAATAAAGCGGTAATTTTTCACACATGAATCTCTCAAACGAATCGGCGAACGCCTCAGTTCCTGCTGGCGTGGCGTTGTACATGTCGGTGGTGCAGTTCTTTTTTGTCACTACCTGGACAATTTACGTCATATTTTTGCCCAAGCTGCTGGCATCGGCCGGACTGCCGGTGAGCTGGACGCCATTCATTCTGATCCTTGATCAACTGATTTTCATGGCGATGGATATTTACGTCGGCGTGGCGGCCGATCGTGCGCAAAAAATGTTGGGCAAGCTGGGGCCGCTGGTGATTGGCTTAACCGTGGTGTCCTGTATCGCGTTCACGCTGCTGCCGTTTGCCGGCAGCATGGGCGCAGCTGCGCCGGTCGTTGCACTGGGCCTGATGCTGGTGTGGACCACGACTTCGTCTGCATTGCGGGCGCCGCCGTGGGTGCTGCTCGCTAAATATTCGGCGGCACCCAGCGTGCCTCGCTTGAATACGATGTTGCTATGTGGTCTGGCGGCGGGTGGGGCGATCGCACCGTATCTGGGCATTGCGCTCAAAAATGTCGATCCACGCTTACCGTTTGCGTTGTCGAGTCTGACACTGCTGGCGGCTACCGTCGGTATTATTTATGTCGAGCGGCATTTGAAGTTGAGCCCTATCGCGCCGCCTTCGCCAACGCCCGAGCCTGCGGATGTCGCTGGCCGCTCATGGCCGTTTCTGGTGGGCGTGCTACTGCTGGCAGTGGGTTTTCAGATTCACTATTCGATCAACACCGCAGCGCAGTTTCTGAAATTTACCAAGCCGGAAGGTCTGGAGTGGCTGATGCCGGTTTTCTGGATCGGATTTGGCGTGGCGATGATGCCGGGTAGCGCTTTGTGCAAGCGCTTTGGCACGTATCAGGTGATGGCGGTATCGGCAGTGCTGGGCGCGCTGGGCGCTTATGCTGCAGCGTCTGCAGGCTCGCTCGATATGCTGATTGCCGCGCAGGTGGTTACCGGTGGCGCATGGGGCAGCATGTTGATGTGCGGGTTTTCCGCAGCCGTCGCTGCCGGGCGTACCGGCAGGGAAGGGCTCTCGCTGGGACTGTTATTCGCGGTGCTGGCGGCAGCCACCTTGAGCCGGATTGTGACGGTAGTCGCCGGTCTGCCCAAACAGGCGGAATACGCTGCGCTGTTTACGTGGGCACCCGTGCTATGCTGGGTTGTCGGTGCGATACTGGCGGGCACGCTTGCATTTCACAGGCGCGCAACAGTCTGATCGCCAGTGATGTGGCGCATGCCACTTCACCGGCCAACTTTCTGTGCTTGTGCCGCCAACTACGCAGTCGTCAGGCGTATTGAAGTAACGCTGTTATGCCTTGCCGCTGGCGAGTGTACGCAGCTGCTCATAGAGATCCGGCTTTTGCTCACGCAGTAAAGCAGCAATGCGTAAATCGGTGCCATTGGCCGTGGCAAGCGGCAGGTGTTCCAGATAAACCAGGCGCAGTAATTCACGCACCGGTTTTGACATGGAGCGACCACTTTCGTAGCGCGAACCGCCGCTTTGCGTAATACCAATTTGTGACCAGAAATCGGACTGGTTCAGGTTCAGTTTTTTGCGAATGTCGCGCGGATTCTTGATGCGGGAAAACGGTTTCACTTGGCACTCCTAAAAGTTGTTGTCAGCACACGTATGACAGTTGGCTTTGCATATGGTTCATTACTCACCGGCGCATCGAGCGGTAGTTGTTGTTCAGCTATTGGCGCTTGGTCGAAGCAGTAGAATGTATCGATTTTTTCAATAAAATCAAATATAATCGCCCCCCATTTTGACCCAAATCAATCCGAATAAAGCGTATAAAGTTGCATGGCACTCATAGTACAAAAATACGGTGGCACTTCGGTCGGCACGCCTGAACGCATCAAGAATGTCGCCCAACGCGTAGCGCGCTGGCAGGCACGGGGTAACCAGATTGTAGTCGTGGTATCGGCCATGTCAGGCGAAACCAATAGGCTTATCGCGCTTGCCAAAGAAATACAGTCACAACCTGATCCGCGTGAACTGGATGTCATGGTTTCGACCGGCGAACAAGTCACTATAGGCTTGCTTGCCATGGCGCTCAAGGAGATTGGCGTAAAAGCACGCAGTTATACAGGCGCGCAGGTAAAGATACTCACCGACAGTGCGTATACAAAGGCTCGAATTCTAAAGATCGATGAAGATCGCATGCGGGCCGATCTCAACGCGGGTTGCGTCATTGTGGTGGCGGGCTTTCAGGGCGTAGATGAGCTGGGCAGTATCACCACTTTGGGGCGTGGCGGCTCGGATACTACCGGCGTGGCGCTGGCTGCGGCGCTTAAAGCCGATGAATGCCAGATTTACACGGATGTCGATGGCGTCTACACCGCCGACCCGCGTATCGTGCCCGACGCGCGACGGTTAAAAACCATTACCTTCGAGGAAATGCTCGAAATGGCGAGCCTCGGTTCCAAGGTACTGCAAATTCGCTCGGTGGAGTTCGCAGGTAAATACAAGGTTCGGTTGCGTGTGCTGTCGAGTTTTGCAGACGAAGGTGAAGGCACGCTGATTACGTTTGAGGATGATGAAGGTATGGAACAGGCAATTATTTCCGGCATAGCATCTAGCCGCGACGAAGCAAAAATTACCGTCCTTGGTGTGCCCGACAGACCCGGCATTGCATACCAGATTCTGGGCCCGGTGGGCGACGCCAATGTCGACGTGGACATGATCGTGCAAAACGTCGGTCACGATGGCCTCACCGATTTTTCGTTCACTGTACAGCGTGGTGATTACCAGAAAACGCTCAAAACGCTGGAGCCGGTAGTCAAACACATTCAAGCACGCGGCATCGTCAGCGGCGAAAAAATTGCCAAGGTGTCCATCGTCGGCGTGGGCATGCGCTCGCACGCCGGGATCGCCAGTACGGCGTTTCGCACGCTGGCCGAAGAAGGCATCAACATCGAAATGATTTCCACCTCAGAAATCAAGATTTCAGTGGTGATTGACGAGAAATACACGGAGTTGGCCGTGCGGGTGCTGCACAAGGCGTTTGGCCTGGATCAGGCAAGATAGCCCAACAATGTCGCCGTTGCGGTAAAATCGGGGCAAGCAGCAATAGTAGAGTGGTCACGCGCACTGTTGGTAACGGCGGCCGTCGTAGAATCCGGCGCTGGCGAAGCCATAGCGCCTTCGACTGCTGGTAACAAAGATAGAATGGGTAAATACGCAACGGTATACGCGAAGCGCAGTACACCGGAGAGATGGCCGAGTGGTCGAAGGCGCTCCCCTGCTAAGGGAGTATGGGCTCAAAAAGTCTATCGAGGGTTCGAATCCCTCTCTCTCCGCCAGTAACATTAGTAAGTTATTGATAATAAACAATAAAATACTTGATAATGATTTAAACCCACCTCTCTACCCACCACTTCGCAGAAGCTGACTTCACCTCTGTCAGCAATGCCCGCTCCTGCTCAATCCGGCCCCGCGACCAACGTCGATTGTAAACCTTCGAGTACGGTAAAGCCTTCGCTCAGTGCCTCACGCCGGATGCGCGGGAAAAGCGTTAGCAGTGATAGTAGTCCCCGCCGATGATAGTAGTCCCCCGTCGGTGATAGTAGGTCGCTACGTCGCCGGTGATAGTACTTTTCGAGGGCTTTAGCCCTCGACAATCAAGGGGGCGTAGTTAGGCGTTGCATATCCCCCGGGGAGGGGCACAGGGGGCGATGGCCCCCCGTGATAGTACGTCGCGCTTCTAAATCGCTGGGAAATTTCTAACGCGATGTAGTTTTTACCTAGAGTTTGCCGGTGTGCGCGATTCGATTTATTTCATCGGATGCGGCAGCGAAGTTTTTCGACATTGAATCCAGCGCCTGAGACAATCGGTACGCCCCGCAAGCAGTCGCGCCAGACGGGCGCGACTGGCCAAGCCGAGATCAAATGGGAGGAAATTGATGAAATACTACACATTTCAGGTTATCTGCTCATTCACAATGCAATATACATTTCAGGACCACGAAGTTGGACCGGATCCAGACGGGGGCGATGATGATGTTAAACCCACCGGAGCCGCACTGGGTGAACTAGAAGAAAGGCTGAAAGAATATTTGCAACAAGATTTCGCGGCCTCAGAGGTTGAGGCCTTTGCAAACTCGGAATCTTTGATTGACATAGATGAAGAAGGTGAATGAACGAGATAAGTTAGCCTTGGAGATTCAGGTCTCTCCCTGATACTCGTTGAATACTCCGAATTGCCGGGAAATTTCTAACGCGATGTAGTTTTCGCCTGGCTTTCTCTGCGAATCATGCTCTGAAATTGTGCGTTTCGCGCATTTCAGCGTCGCGCCTGAACTGCGCCGGGAAGCTGTCGGGCGTGCTCAGGATCTAACCTCCCATCAATCCAGATGGACAATATTTCAATCATCGCGGCACCCGTGTTGCTTCCGTTTAGTGGCACTATCAGGAACAGGATCACCGCGGATTACAAAATCCCACCAACAACTATCGCTTACAACGCGTGGAATCTTCACCTGGGCCGTTAGTCGATACCTCCCATCTCGGTAAGCGTAAGTATTTTGATAGGTTTCGCCAGACCGATAGTAGGAGGTGATTTGGTAAGGAGACGGGTGTGGACCGTTCTCCAGCGAAAGAATGAGTCCTCCGAGTAACTGGCCGATCCGGTGCCAGGTCTGCCCGTTCTTTTTCAGTACAAAATAGTAGCCGCCACCTGATCCGCCGTGCTCAGGGCTGTTGATGATCAATTCATGCTGCCTATCTCCTACCAGATCGACAGAAAGGAAGCTCATTGGAGCGACACCATCCACAACATCTTGCGGAAGGGCTTTGATCGCAGCCTTGGGAAAACTGGGGTCAGTTACCGATACCCATTGGTCGCGTAAATCAAAATCGGTAAGCTCCGTCGAACTAGGGGGCGCAGCGCGTTTTCGGTCGGCGATCAAGGGGTCGCATTGGCTGCTCTTCCCTGTGGCGTTGCCGTAGGTGTTGAGGCGCGACCATAAGCGTTGCCATCCGCAACTGTGACTTATGATGCCTGGAACCCGCACCTCTCCCGTTTTTAAATACTTTCCATTTTGGTAGTCGTAAGTGCGTTGATACGTTTCGCCGCCTATCCGATAGTAAGAAGTAATTCTGTAAAAATTAGTTGGGCTATCCAACAGCGACAGAACAAGCCCCCCCTGAAATTCTGCGATGAGTCGCCAGGTTTTTTCATCCTGTCTTAAAATGAAATAGGCAGTGCCACCGTTGCCGCTAGCCCGGCGGCTCGCAATAATGATTTCATTCTGTCCTTGCCCATCCAAATTGACCCAGACAAAATTCAACGGGCCTTCCTTAGCCAATGCTTGTTTGGCGTCATCGGGAAAGGCTTTGATGGCATCCTTGGGGAAGCTTGAGTCAGATGTGGTTAGCCATAGCCCCTCAAAATTAATAGCCGAAAGCTCTACTTGACGCATGACATCTGTCGGAGCGCTGATAGCCATTCCGCAATATCCTGTCAGGCTAAGAATACAGAGCAACTTCAGCGTCATGTCGAAGAGCAACGCCGAAAGAGCGTCGAAACCCGGCCAACTGGTGTAATGGATCATGGCTTCTCCTGTGCGCGGTGCATCGCTTGGTCTTCCCAGTGTAGCGCCGAATGCGTGTATTCTTGCCGCAAAGTACAAACAGCGAACTGAAGGGGAACAACGTGTCATGCCATCACCGCATCATCGGGACCGGTTTCCTGCTGGCGCTTGCCGCTATCGCTTGCATCGGGGGGTGCAGTGAGCAGGCTAACTCTCCGACCCCACTGGCCAAACAGGAGGCGGTAAAGCAAACGCCCGAACAGGTGTTTGCCGCAACGCTGAAGGACGCGGAGGCCGGGGACGCCCTTGTGCAAACCTTCCTCGGGGGGATGTATGCCAACGGTGAAGGTGTCGCCAAGGACGCAGCCAAGGCAGTGGAGTGGTATCAGAAGGCTGCCGCGCAGGGGGTACCGCCCGCGCAATACGGTCTTGGTAAGGCGTA
>CANKUB010000117.1 GCA_947486575.1 Betaproteobacteria bacterium
ACCACCGGTGTAAGATTCATCTCACGAACGCCCTGCAAGATCCGTTGCTTGAGTTCCTCTCGCGACTGAACGCGCATGCCCTTGAGAAAAGTGCGAGCCATTTTCCCGAATACGGTTTCGATCAGGTTAAGCCATGAGCCGTGCTTTGGGGTGTGGACATAGATGAAACGGTTGGGCCGCGAAGCGAGATAGGCCATGGTTTCCTTGGAAATATGCGCCGAATGATTGTCCAGGATCACGCGGATAGTGCATTCTTTCGGGTAGTGCTCATCGAGTTGCTTGAGCAGCAGAATGAACTCCCGGCTGCGGTGTCGTGGGTGAACTTGCGCGATGACTTCGCCATTGTGTAAGTCCACGGCGGCGAGAATGGACAAGGTTCCATGGCGCTTGTATTCATGATCCCGGCTCCAGGTTTTGTACTTCCCAGGCACCGGCGGCAGATCAGGGGCGGTGTTGGCAATGGCTTGAACCCCGGGCTTCTCATCCACGCTCACGGTGATGACTGAACTGGCGTCCTGCCCGCTGGCACGCGCGGCATTTTGCAGGCTCACTTCCTGATAGACCATCAGCACCTCGCGCATCTTCTGTTCAAACTGTGCATCGCGCCGCTCAAGGTAATACTGCACTTTCTGCGGCTTGATCTCGCCAGCATGCAGGATACGCCAGATAGTCGCCTTGCCAGCGCGGGCAAGGCTGCTATGCCCCTCGCCACCAGCGTGCTCGCGGGTGTAACGCGCCAGCGCGGAGAGCGTCCACAACTCTGCAGCCAGTCCATGGTCCTTGGGCTTGGTACACGCCAGATTCAACACCCACGCTTTCGCCTCTGGCGTGATTACCGGCTCCTTGGGCCGGTGATAGCGATCCTTCAGCCCCGATTGCGCCCCGGCCGCCAATGCCTTGTCGATACATTTGTAAATGGTGGGACGGCTTATTCCCAAACCCTGCTGAATCTGAGTGGGGCCCTCACCAGCAGCATACCTGAGCAAAATAGCCGCACGCTCGGTTTCCCGCTTGGGCGCCTTACGTGAGTCCCTTAATCGCTCAAGTTCTTCGCGTTCTGCCGCAGAAATCACCAGCGCTGCCCGCCCTGTATTTCTTCCCATTTCCATCCTCCCAGACCGTTGATAAGCCTGGGAAGGCATCATGGCATATTAATCCCATTATGTAAATATATTAAAGAATCGATATACTAGTCGTACATATAGGGTAGTTCGCCTACCAAGAATAGTATGAGTTCCCGTTCTGTCATGCCCTTATAGTCGTGGCTGCCCGCAATCTTCTGTATGGCGCAGATATGAGCGGAATTTGAGTTATCCTCGTTTCCTGAATCAGCGAGGAAATGATTGTATTCTTCCCTTACTTGATTCTTTTCCATCATGATCCAATACAGCTCATTCGAGCTTTTTTGCTTTGGCATTTTGGTTTCTCCGGATGCGGCACTATACATATGGCCTTAACTTGAAGCCCGGTAGATTGTAGGTTGGGCTGGCAAGCCCAACAGCAGCGGTATAACACGCGCCAACGTTAGGGTTCGCTACGGCTCATCGCCAACCTACCTGCCGCAGACAACATGCTGTGGCCCAATCTCCGACACCTTGTTGCAAGAAATATTAGCCATCCCCCGGCTGATTTCCCCACGATAAATATCCAGCGCCCGCGTCGCGCCTGCTTCGCCCGCAGCCGCTGTGCCATACAGCGTGCTGCGTCCGATCAGCACCATCTTCGCGCCAAGCGCTAACGCCTTAACAACGTCGCTGCCCCGGCGCACGCCGCTGTCGAAGATGATGGTGGTTTTGTCGCCCACGGCTTTGACGATTTCTGGCAGTACTTCGATGGGTGAGGGTGCGGCGTCGCAGTTGCGGCCGCCGTGGTTGGATACGATGACGCCATCTGCGCCGTGTTCCACGGACTTGGCCGCGTCGTCGGGATGCAGCAGGCCCTTCACCAGCAGCTTGCCGGGCCAGATGTCGCGCAGCGCTTTGAGGTCGTCCCAGTTGAGCGAATCGCTGCGCGTATCCTTGGTGCCGCCGTAGGCGGTGGTGACTTTGCCTTTTAGTTCGTCGGGGAAATTCACGCGCTCGGGCAGGCCGCCGTTGGCGATGTAGCGCCCCAGCACGCCGAGCATCCAGCGCGGATGCGTGAGTACGTCAAGCGTGTTTTTGCTGTTGTATTTGAACGGCACGGAAAACCCGTTGCGCCTGTTGTATTCACGATTGCCGGCAACTGCGCCGTCCACTGTCACCAGCAGCGCTTCAAAGCCCGCAGCCGAGGCGCGGCGCACCAGTTGGTGCGACAACTTGCGGTCGGCCCACATGTAAAGCTGCATCCACAGCGTGCCGCCGACTTCGCCGGAAATTTCTTCCATGCTGGTGATGGAGCCGGTGGCGAGCGAAAAGGGTATGCCCGCTGCCTTAGCGGCGCGCGCCAGTTCAAGCTCGCCCTTGTACCACATCATGCCCGCCGCGCCGGTGGGCGCAATGCCGATGGGCATTTTGTGTTCTTTGCCGTAAATCGTAGTGTCGAGTTTGCGGCCCGACACATCCACTAGCATGCGCGGGCGGAACTGGATGCGCTCGAACGCCTCGCGGTTGTTGCGCAGCGCCACTTCTTCTTCGGTGCCGCGATCGACAAATTCAAACAGCCATTTCGGCAGGCGCCGCTTGGCCATGTCGCGCAGATCAAAAATGTTGTGTGCGTCCTCTATGCTTGGAAAAATCATGGTGTGCTCCCTTGTGGCGTTTTATTTTGTTAGCGGTCGGGTAATTGTGCCATAGCCAAAACCCGTTGCAATCAAACGTTACTCCCGCACCAGCCAGTTCACCTTGACGCCGCCCGCGCTTTTGACGTTAAGCGCCGACCACACCCAGCGCAACAGCGTGCGCATTTCGGTATCAAATTTCCACGGCGGGTTGATTATGATCATGCCGCTGCCGGGCATGGTGGAGGCGTCTTCCGGGAGTATCGATAATTCAAATTGCAGCACTTTGCGGATGCCTGCGGCTTCAATCTGTTTTTCGAAACCACGAATGACACCAGCGCCCATCATGGGGTACCAAATGGCATAGGTGCCGGTGGCCCAACGCGTGTGCGCGTCAGCAAGCGCTTCGGCAAGACGGGCAAATTCGCGCGAGCGGTCGAATGATGAATCAATCAACACCAGGCCGCGCCGCTCTTTGGGCGGCAGGTGCGCTTTTAATCCCTGATAGGCATCCATTAACTGCACGTTGACGTTGCGGTCACGCGTAAACAGCGCGTGCAATTCGGCGCAATCGGTTTTGTTAAGTTCAGTGAGTGCGATGCGGTCGATGGGGCGGATGAGCTTGCGTGCAATGCGCGGTGAGCCGGGGTAGTAGCGCAGGTGGCCGTCGGCGTTTTCGGCGCGCACGATGTCCATGTAGGGCTTCATCGCGGCCGGGATGTCGGTGCGATCCCACAGTTTTGTGATGCCGCTTTCAAACTCGCGCCCTTTTTGCGCCCACGGGCGCGAAAGATCATACAGGCCCGTGCCCGCATGTGTGTCGAGATAAAAATACGCTTTGTCTTTTTCGTTTAACGAAAGCAGCAGCCGCGTGAGCAGCACATGCTTGAAGACATCAGCGAAACTTCCGGCGTGGAACAGGTGGCGATAAGAGAGCATGGTCAGAGTTTGTCATACTTCGTGGCGACGCCACGGGATTTTTCTACGGGATATTTTTTGGCGTTGAGTTCAAGCTTTTTTTCGGCGGCTGCGGCAAGATCAATGTTGAGTTTGTCGGACAACCGGATCAGAAATAGCAGCACGTCCGCGCATTCCAGCGCGACTTCATCGCGCGTGGCCGCTGGCAGGTTTGCAGCCTGCTCCAGCGTGAGCCATTGAAAATGTTCGAGCAATTCGCCTACTTCGCCCGCCAGCGCCATGGCGAGATTTTTCGGGTTGTGAAACTGATCCCAGTCGCGCTCTGTGGCGAAGGCATTCAACCTTGCGCTCAGGTGCTTCAGTCTATCGGGGGTGCAGGTCATCGCGCGGCTCGCGTCAGGCGTTCAAAGGAAAGGCCCGCATTCTATCGCGTGCGCGAGGTGCACGACGGGCTGTAGTATAATTATTCAATAAAAACAGATAGTTACGTTAATTCAATAGTTTGGAGATACGTATGCAATCGAGACACGCGCTGTTGTTGAAGGCCATAGCGTTTGCGGCGGAGAAGCATCGTCATCAACGGCGCAAGGACCCTGAAGCCTCGCCGTATATCAATCACCCGATCGATCTGGCCAATGTGCTGGTGCAGGAAGGCAGCGTGCGCGATACCACGGTGCTGATCGCTGCAATACTGCATGACACGCTGGAAGATACGCAAACTACGCCCGAAGAGCTGGCGGCGTTGTTTGGCGGTGAGGTGCGTAACATCGTGCTGGAAGTCACTGACAATAAGAAACTCAAAAAGCACAAGCGCAAGGAGTTGCAGGTCAAACACGGGCCGCATCTCACGCGCCGTGCTCGGCTGGTCAAGTTGGCCGACAAGATTTGCAATCTACGTGATGTGGCGGTGAACCCGCCTGCGCGCTGGCCACTGAAACGCCAGATTGAATATTTTGATTGGGCGAAGTCCGTGATTGACGGTATGCGCGGCACGCACGCGCGGCTGGAAGCCTTGTTCGATGCGGTGTATGCACTGCGGCCCCATGCGCGGCGCTGGTTGCGCCACGCCAAGCCAGCAGTGCGCGGGCCACATCTGCGACGAACACTTCCACCATAGCACCATAGCGCGTTTGTGGCGCCCCTGCGCTGCTGCTAACATCGCAGCTATCTATCGTTGTTGTCCGTAGCCATCCTCATGATGTTGATTCACTGATGTTCCGCACTGGAGTTCATATGCTGTTTCGATGGCTGGGTGTCCTGATGCTGCTGGGCTGCACAAGTGCTGCATGGTCCGCGTATCCAGACCGGCCGATCCGTTTGATTGCGCCGTTTGCGCCGGGTGGCAATATCGACATCACGGCCCGTACGGTCGCGCCGGGCCTGACGGAACAACTGGGGCAACCCGTTGTTGTGGAAAATCGCGGTGGTGCGGGCGGGCGTATCGGAACAGAAATTGTGGCGAAATCATCGCCGGATGGCTACACGATGCTGCTGGGTTCCAGCGGCTCGCTCACGGTGAATCCGGCGTTTGCCACGACGCCCACTTACGATCCAATCAAGGACTTTGCGCCGACCTCGCTGGTATCAATTGTGCCGCTGGTACTGGTGACGCATCCGTCGTTGCCAGTGGCCAGTGCAAGGGAGTTTATTGCGCTGGCAAAAGCAAAGCCTGGCACGGTGATGATGGCTTCCGCTGGAACCGGCAGCAATACGCATCTGACGGGTGAACTATTTCAAGTCATTGCCGGCGTGAAACTGACGCACGTGCCGTATAAAGGTAGCGGGCCCGCACTGGTGGATTTGATGGGCGGGCAAACGCATTGCATCTTTGATCAGGTTTCGACTTCAACGCCGTATGTGAACGCGGGCAAATTGCGTGCAATCGCCGTGGCGGCTGTGAAGCGTTCGCCGCTGATGGCGGGCGTGCCTACCATGGATGAAGCAGGTGTGCGTGGTTTCGAGGCCTCTACGTACACGGGCATATTTTTGCCTGCGGCGACATCGAAAGATATCGTGAACCGCGTTTACACTGCGTTGGTGAAAGTGCTGGATCAGGCAACCACGCGCGATGCTTTCACGCGCTTGGGAGCGGAGGTGATCAAGAGCACGCCCGGGGAGTTGACCCAGCGCATGACAATAGATCTTGCAAAGTGGAGAAAAGTGCAGCAGCAGACCGGTATTAAATTAGACTAAGTATCTGTTTTTAAATGTTTTTTAAAGGAGCTACCATGGGAAAAATATTTCTCGTCGTACCCGACGCGCCGATTGAGGACGTCGTGCAGTTGAAGTCAAACCGAACGTTGAGTAGTGGCGGCATACGCCTCGGCATACTGGATAACAGCAAAGCCAACGCCGATCACTTGCTGAATCTCATCATCGAAGGCGTGAAAAAAGAATACAAGGTTGACTCGGTGGTGATCAAACGCAAGCCAACCTCCAGTCGTCCGGCAACGGATCAAGTGCTGGATGAATTGGCGAAGGAGGCTGATCTTGTCATCAGCGCCATGGCCGATTGAGGCTCGTGCACGTCGTGGAGTGTCCACGACATGGCGCAGTTGACCAAGCGCGGTTTGATCGCCGCCGTGGTGTGTTCGGATACATTTATGAAGCTCGGCACGGCGCAGGCCAAGGTGTTCGGCGTGCCTGATCTGCCGCTGCTGAAAATCCAGCACCCGCTGGGCGGGTTGAACATGGAAAAAGTGGTGGAACGCGCAGGTGTGGCCTTGCCGCAGTTACTCAAAGTGGTTAAAGAAAAACAGCAGGAGAAGCAATCGTGAGTTCATTGAATGCATTGCTCAAAGCGCCCGGCGCCATGGTCGAGTGCGACGACGATCCCGAAGCCGTTTACGAATTTCTGTGCAGCAAAGGCTGGAGTGACGGCCTGCCGGTGATACCCCCAACGCCAGAGCGTGTCGAGCGCATGCTGGCCTACTGTGACCGTGACTTTGACAAGGCCGTGATTAAAGTGCCGCCACGTTTTGGCGCGGCAACGCCGGTCAGAGTGGCCGCCAATGCCGTCATGGCAGGCTGCAAGCCGGAGTATTTTCCGCTGGTGCTGCTGGCGCTCGAAGCGATGGCCGAGGAACAATACAATCTGTATGGCACGCAAGCGACGACGCATCCGTGTACACCGATGCTGATTTTCAACGGCCCGGTGGCGAAACAGGTGGGCCTCAATTCGGGCCACAACGTGATGGGCAATTATTTTCGTGCCAACGCAGCGATCGGCCGCGCGGTGCGATTGTCACTGGTAAACATAGGCGCGGCTATTCCGGGCACGGGTGATATGGCCACAGCAGGCACGCCAGCGAAATTTACTTTCTGTGTCGCGGAGAACGAAGACAACAGCCCGTGGGAGCCGTTGCATGTTGAATTGGGCTTCCCGCGCGATGCCAGCACGGTCACCGTAGTGGCAGCCGAAGGCCCGCACAACGTCAACGATCACGAAAGCATCACGCCCGAAGGTATCTTGACGATGGTGGCGGGCACCATGCCCAACACCGGTTCCAACAATGCTTACTACGAAGGGCAGCCGGTAATGGCCTTTGGCCCGGAACACGCGGCGACCGTGGCCAGTGGTGGCATGACCAAGAAGCAGGTCAAGCAATGGCTGTGGGAACGCGCAACCATTCCGATGTCAAAGTTTTCGCAGGAAGGTATCGACCGGCGCTTCCGCCGCAAGCTCGCCGATCAATTTGCCAATGCACCGCTGGATACGCCCATTCACATGTGGCAAAAGCCCGACGATCTGATCATTATTGTCACCGGTGGTGCAGGTAAACACTCGCAGTGGGTGCCCACGTTTGGCAATACACGCTCGGCGACAAAGGCGTTAAAGCGCGCGGATGGGGAGTTGGTTAAGTCGGTGGAGGAGTTAAAGCGGGGGTAGGGTTGATGCGCGTTCCCCGTTGACGGGAGCGCGCATTCTAGGCCGCAGTGCCCAGATAATAATTTTTCACCAGATCATTTTTCTCAAGCTCGGCGACATTGCCGTCAAACACAATCTCGCCATGCACGATGATGTAGCCGCGATCAGCAATGCGGATGGCCTGATGGAAGTTTTGTTCCGCCATCAGCACTGTAAGGCCGTACTGTTCTTTCAGTTCCTTGATTTTGGTGATGGTCTGCGACACCAGTATTGGTGCCAGGCCAACCGAAGGTTCATCCACCAGCAACAGTTTGGGGGATGACATCAGCGCGCGCGCGATGGCGAGCATTTGTTGTTGGCCGCCGGACATGGAGCCTGCTAACTGGCGGCGGCGTTCTTTCAGCAGCGGAAAAGCCTCGTAGCAGAAGCTGGCGTTCTTGGCGATTTCCGCGCGGGCTTGCGGGCGAAATGCGCCGAGCAGCAGGTTTTCTTCCACGGTTAATCGTGGAAACAGCCGTCGGCCTTCTGGCACCATTGCCACGCCGATGTTGACGATTTCTTCGGTTGATAGTTTGGTAAGGTCGTGTTCGACGCCATCGATAGTGAGCATCAGCGTGCCGCGCGTGGGGCGCACCATGCCCATAACGCATTTCATCAGTGTGCTTTTGCCGTTGCCGTTGGTGCCGAGCAGCGCTGCGGTTTCGCCATTGCCGACATGCATCGACACGCCTTGCAGCGCACGCACTGCGCCGTAGCCTGCGTCGATATTTTCGATGGTGAGCTCAAGCGCCAAGATACGCCCTTTGCACGTCCGCGTTGGCGACGATGGTGGTGGGCGTGCCTTCGCAGATAATTTTGCCCGCATCAAGGCAGACCACGCGCTGCGAAAAGCGCATCACCGCCTGCATGATATGTTCGATCATGATGATGGTGATGCCGGTTTCGTTGAGTTTGAACAAGATGCCCAGCACTTCGTCGATTTCGTTGCCTGACAGTCCGGCCATCGCTTCGTCGGAAATCAGCAAACGCGGGCGTGCAGCCATGGCGCGCGCCAATTCCATTTTGCGTAGCTCCACTTGCGATAGCTGGTTCGACGGCGTGCCAGCTTTATCGGCGAGGCTGATGGATTGGAGTATTTCCATTGCTTCGGCGCGCGTGTCTGGGCGTAGCAGTGAGTTGCGATGCGCGACAAACTCCAGCGGCACCAGCAGGTTTTCCAATACCGTCATGCTGGTGAAAGGGCGCGGAATCTGAAAGCTGCGCGCAATGCCGCGCCGTGTACGCTGGTAGGCGGGCAGCTTTGAAACCTCTTCACCTGAAAACTGGATTGAGCCGCCTTCGTTGCGTAGCGCGCCGGAAATGCAGTTAATGAGCGTGGTCTTGCCCGAACCATTGGGGCCGATCAAACCAAAACGTTCGCCTTGCGCCACGGCAAGGTTTACGCCATCCAGCGCGGTAAAGCCGCCGAAGCGTTTGGTGACGCTGGTGATTTTTAGTAGGGGTTCGGTCATGGTTTGAACGTCAAAACTCCACTCCGTCATTCCAGCCTTCGCGGGAAGGATGGGGTGGTATGTAAGTAATTGTTTTTATTGAGTTATTTAATCTGTATCAATCTGTGGCTAAATGTTCTTGCCTTTAATCTTTTCCCGCAGCTTCACAAACAACCCCACAATTCCCTGCGGCGCGCCGACTACAAACACCACCAGCAGCACGCCGACGACCAGCACATTGAGTTCCGATGAAATGGTGACGGTGACAACTTGCTGCACCGTGCCGAGCAGCAGCGCGCCGATTACCGGGCCTATCCAGTGTGAGGTGCCGCCGATGATGGGCATGGCGAGTGCGGATACGGAGTAAGTCAGGTTGAACGCAGAGGCTGGCTCGACAAAACTTTGGTACATCGCCAGCGGTGCGCCAGCCGCACTCATCAACGCGCCGGAAATGGCGCAGGCGGCGAGTTTAAGTTTGAGGGTGGGCACGCCAGTACATTCGGCGGCTTCTTCGTTGTCGCGTATGGCGCGCAGGCCGCGTCCGATCCACGATGTTTCGATGTAACGCGCGATGGCCACGGCAATAATGGCGAGTATTACCGCGCACACGAATAACATTTTAGTGTACGAATCGAACGGCTCCATCACTGGCGGGCGCAAAATCTGCACACCGGTAGCGCCGCCGACAAAGCGCCAGTTGATGACGGCGGTTTCCAGAATGATGGTGACGGCTACGGTGGCAATTGAAAAGAAAATACCGCGTAATCGTAGGGTCAGCAGTCCCACGGCGAAGCCAAGGGCGCCACCGACGCAGGCCGCTGCAACGATTTGCAGCCCGAGCGGCAGGTTCATCCATTTGATCAGCATCACCGCGATGTACGCGCCCACGCCAAAAAATGCGCTGGTGCCGAAATTTACGTAGCCTGCGTAACCGCCAAGGATATTCCACGCGGTTGCCAGCACTACAAACTGGACGACGATGTACGCGGCGAAAAAATAGTATTCATTCTTGATCGTGGCTGCTGCGATGCAGGCCAGCGCAAGAACTACCGCCGAGCCAATCCAGAATCCGTAGCCGTTTGTTTTCATCTTCCAAACAAGCCCTGTGGGCGTATGCCCAACATCACCAGTAGCAGACCAAACGACACCGCAGGCGCCCACGATGCGCCCAGCAGTGTCAGCACAATGGATTCCGATATACCCAGAATAATCCCCGCCACCAGCGTGCCCGACATGCTGCCCAGCCCCGCCAGCACCACCACACAAAAGGTGCGCCCGATATAGACGCGATCAATCGTCGGCTCAACCGGGCCTACGATAATCAGCAGCGCGCCAGCCAGTCCGGTGACAGCAGTAGCGATGCCGAACGCCCATTGCTTGATACGCACCGGATTCGCACCCATTAACCGTAACGCCGTTTCGTCCTGCGCCACGGCTTTGATCGCGCGCCCGGTAAATGTTTTTGAAAGATACAGCGACAAGCCGATGGTCAACACCAGCGCCATCGCAAAGGCCACCAGCAAGCGCAGCGGCAAGCGCATATCGCCCACGGCGAGACTTTTGCCGATGTAGGGCGCTTCAACCAGACGTTGATCTACGCCAAATACCATCACCAGCCCGACTTCGACAATAAATACCACGCCGAAAAAAAACGCCAGGCCGCGCAAGCCTGCATCACTGCCGCGCCGCTCGAACGTTTCGTAATAAAAACGGTACACCGCAATGCCCAGCAACATAAATGCGGGCATCAACGCCACGCCTGCCAAGATGGGATCCCAGCCCATTCGATTGAGCATGTACGTGCCATATGCGCCCAGCACTAGGAATGCCGGGTGGGCAATGTGCGGCACGTCGAGCAGGCCGAAGGCTACCGACAGGCCGACACTGACCGCTGCGTAAAAACAGCCCACCAGCAAGCCGAGCACGATCGCGTCGAGCAATAAATCCATTGAAAACAAGAGTTACTCCGCTTCAGGCGCAACGCTTTGGCGCGGCACGAGAGAGCAGCCCCAAAGTGCCGAAGTAGAAGAAGGAAAAGTTACTTGCGCGCCTTCTCGAACGGCGCAACAATTTCGCCGGTTTTGACAGACGCGGGTGACAGAATGACCTGCTTGCCCGGGAGCTTGAACTGATCCACGTTTTTATCCCCGATGCCCCTGAATTGCGTCGTGATCACGCGCGGGCTGGCCCATTCGCCGTCGGGGCCGTAGCGGATGGGGCCGACGATGGTTTTCATTTCGTTCTTGCGCAGGTAAGCGGCCAGTACTTTGTGATCCAGGCTCTTGGTGGCGGTGACGGCTTGTTCAATCATCTGGCCAATCGCGTAGTTAAACGGTGTGATGTAATAACCCAGTGGGTCAACCTTGGCGGCTATGGCGCGCTTGCTGTAGCGCTCGAAGTAATTCTTGATGCCGGGGTAATCCATGCCCGGCACATAGGTGTTGTAATTGACGATGCCATTCATCATCGAACCCAGCGATTCCATGATCGGCGTGAATTGCAGGCCCACCATGCCGCCGCCGAAGAGTTTGACCGACGGGCCGACGCCGATTTCATTCACCGCGCGCACGATGGCTGCCGAGTCATTCGGGTACGACGCCACAAACACCAGGTCGGGTTTGGCGGCACGAATCGCGCGAATCATTGCCGAAAAATCCACGGTGGATGGTGGGTAGTTCTGCTCGTAAACGGTTTTGAGGCCCAGCTTCTTGGACAGTTCGCGTGCGCCGTTTGCGAGGTTTTGCGCGAACTCCTGATCTGCAGCAAGGAACGCCACCGTAGTTGCGCCGAGCCTGCCGCCGGTACTGAAAAAACCATCCGACCAACTGGAAGCGTCGTTCCACGGCGCGTTGTTAAACCACATATCGTGCTTGACGGTGTGGTTCACCTGAAACGAGAAATTGCCCATCAGCAGCAGATTGCGCTGCTTCACCAGTGGCATCAGCGGCGCGGTGGGCACCGTGGCATAAGGCGCGATGAGAAGGTCTACTTTATCGATATCCAGCAGCTTGGTGTAAATGCCCGGTGTGACGGCGGGGCTGGATTGATCGTCGTAGGAAATCAATTCAACTTTGCGATTGAGCAAGCCGCCTTTGGCGTTAACGTCGTCCACCCACAATTGCAGTGCAACCAACGCCGCTTTGCCGCCGCCGGATAAAGCGCCGGTTTGTGCGATGCCGATGCCGATTTTGATGGGTTGGCCGCTGGTACCCTGGGCTTGCGCTGTGGCGGCTGCCATCAGCAGTGCCGCGCTCAGCCATGCGGCAAACAGGCGAATCGATTTCATTGAAAGTTTCTCCTTTGGGTGAATGCGGGCAAAACCACGGTTCTATGAGCGTCGATGACCGTTTGTTTTGTGCTGACTATGATGCGTGCGAGCGCGGCGGGTTGTCAATCAAACTTAATCTGCCACTTCAAAATTCACCCCAAAATCATCCGGCACGTTTGGCCCCCACGCATACAGCGAATCAGCGGCCGGGTAATCGGTGGCCTTCCAGTCAAACCCTTCCGGGATGTAATCAATATCGCAAAAATATTCGACCAGGCTGCCCCAGGGGTCGCGGATATAGTGGAAGAAATTCGAGCCGATGACGTGTCGCCCAAAGCCCCAGCCGTTGCGATAACCTTTATCCAGCATGCGGCAGGCGCCAACGCCGATTTCGTCGATGTTACCGACCTCAAAACTCGCATGATGAAAACCGGGGCGATCAGACTGTATGAATCCCATCACATGATGATCGCTACCGCCTTCGCCGCTGCGCATGAAGGCTACGATACCGGGCGAACGGTCCGACAGTTTCATGCCGACGATGCGCGTGTAGAAATCGGTTTGCTTGTCGATATCCGCTGTGAATCGCAGCGTGTGCCCCAGACGCCGGGGCTGCACCGGCAAATTGCGTGGCGGATGGCCTACGGTGCCAGAGCGATGCAAGTGGCCCGGATTGTTGATTTTGAATTCGGCGGCGGGCAACCACGGCGCAGGTATTTCGTTGCGCACATTGACGAGCGTGCCGTCGGGATCACGAAACCAGATGCCTTCTGCTGGTGTTTCAGTTGGCGCATCAATGAGCTTGTGACCATTTTTTTCCAGACGTTGCGTGATGTCCTTGATGGCCTCGGCACGCGCGCCAAGGCAGACGTGGTGCAGACTTTTTTTCGTGCCCTCTATCAGTACGATCTGGTCCTGATCGCGACCGATACAGCGCATGACGACGCGCTTGCCGTCATCACGCGCCTGCATGCCAAAATCGGTGTAAAACTGTTTACCTGCTGCGGGGTCGGGAATGCTGAGAGCGATGTGTTGCAGCGATCGGATAGTCATGCGATCTCCTTGGTTTAAGGTTCGCATTATGACCGGGAGAGGCGGCGGGTCAAGAGAGGTGGTGAAACCACCGTCAGCCGGGGAACAGGCTAGAATTGCGCAGCTACAAAATCGAGGAGGCATTATGAAACGATGGATGATCGGTAGTGTGTTTCTGTTGTTAAGCGTGGCGGCAAATGCGCAAACGATGGATGACCTCAAAAACGACGGCAAGAATACGGATAACGTGCTGACCTTTGGCATGGGCTATCACCAGCAGCGCTACAGCACGTTAAATCAGATCAATAAGCGCAATGTGCGGCGGCTGGTGCCGGTGTGGAATCTGTCGGTGAACAATGATTTTGGCGAGCAGGGGCAGCCCTTTGTTTACGATGGCGTGATGTATGTCACCAATGTCAAGCGCACGGTGGCCATCGACATCGCTACCGGTCGCCAATTGTGGCAGTCGGTTTCCGATTGGGACCCTGCCACTGCGCGGGTTGTCTGCTGCGGGCTTTCAACACGCGGCGTGGCGGTTTACAACGGCAAGGTTTTTGTCGGCACCATCGATGCGCATCTGAAGGCGATGGATGCCAAAACCGGCAAAGAGATCTGGAAAGTGAAACTCGCCGAGTGGAAAGAAGGCTACTCGATTACCAGCGCACCGACCGTTGCGAACGGCGTGCTGATGCAGGGTATCGCGGGCGGCGAATTTGGCATCCGCGGCTTTGTCGATGGCTACGACCCCGATACCGGTAAACGCTTGTATCGCCGTCACGCCACGGCAGCACCCGGCGAAAGAGGCGGCGACACCTGGCCAGCGGGCGACGCGTATCTGAAAGGGGGCGCATCGACATGGATGACAGGCTCCTACGACCCTGAACTCGACCTCGTGTATTGGGGCGCAGGCAACGGTGGCCCATGGGACCCGAACGCGCGCGGCCCCGGTGACAATCTGTACATGGGCTCGGTAATGGCGATACGTCCTAAGACCGGCGAAATTGTCTGGCATTATCAATGGACGCCCTCCGAGCCTTTCGACTACGACGGCATCAATGAAAACGTGCTGGCGGATATCCTGGTCGAAGGCGTGCGGCGCAAAGTATTGATGCACGCTGATCGTAACGGGTTTTTGTATGTGCTCGACCGCACCAACGGCAAGCTCATTGCCGCCAACGCGTTCGTCAAAGTGAATTGGGCGGAGCGCATTGATCTCGCCACGGGCCGCCCGGTGTTTTCGGATGTCACCAAGCGTTTGCGCGCAGGCGAAAAAGTAGAGCTGTGGCCGAGGACGACAGGCGGTAAAAACTGGCCGCCGATGGCATTCAACCCGCGCACCGGGCTGCTCTACTTCACACGCCTCGATGAAGGCATGACGCTACAGTACAACCCCAAGCTGCTCGACTACAAAGCAGGCCAGCGTTACACAGGCGCCGAAACCGGGCGCGTGCCGCTGCCAGCGGGCGCGCCGTTTGGCTACTACAACGCGATAG
>CANKUB010000118.1 GCA_947486575.1 Betaproteobacteria bacterium
ATCCTTCCCAATCACCGTCTAACCCGCCGCCGCCCTCCGACTTAATGGGTAGGGTAGACTGCGCTCGTCGTTCTGAATTGTCGCGATTTCAATTCCACACCATGCCAAACGATTGAGATCGCATTGTTTGTGCAACATTCGGGTTAGATGGCGCGTCATCCAACGCAGTCGCCAGGCGTTGAATGATTGCGAGCGTCATTCACACAGCGTCAGAATGATGTAAGTATTTGTTTTTTAACAATATTTAAATTTTCCTTCTGGACAAGCAAAAGCGCTTCAGATAGATTCGCACTACAGCAACAACAGGCCTTAGTTACGCCCTGACTGCTCACCATACCCATCTCAGCCGGTCATTATTTTTCACTCACGAGGAGTATATTATGAAACGTATCACCCATTTGATTACCGCGCTCGTCGCAGGGATCGCCTTCACTGGCGTCGCTCTTGCGCAAGACGGCGGCACGCTGAAAAAAATTCGCGATACTGGCGTCATCAAAATCGGCCATCGTGATGCGTCGATTCCGTTTTCGTATCTCGATGACAATCAAAAACCGATCGGCTACGGAGTAGAGATATGCCTGAAGGTCGCCGATGCGGTAAAAACCAATCTGAAAATGCCGAATCTAAAGGTTGAGTTCGTGCCGGTAACTTCACAGACACGCATTCCCATACTAACTGGCGGCAATATCGATCTCGAATGCGGCTCCACCACCAACAGCATCGAGCGCCAGAAACAGGTGGCCTTCGCCCCGACGTATTTCATGACTGGCACCAAAATCATCGTCAAGAAAAGTTCCGGCATCAAAGGCTATGACGATCTGAAAGGCAAAACCGTCGTGTTCACCCAGGGCACCACCAACGAGCGCGCGATGAAAGCGTACAACGATGCAAAAAATCTAGGCATTAACTTCATCCCTTCTAAAGACCACGCCGAATCATTCCTCTCGGTCGATACCGGCCGCGCGGTGGCGTTTCCGATGGACGACATCATTCTGTACGGCCTGAAAGCAAGCGCCAAGAACCCGGATGATTTTGTGGTGCTCGGCGAATTCCTCTCCGACGATCCGTACGGCATCATGCTGCGCAAGGACGACGCGGAGTTCAAAAAACTGGTTGATGGCGTAGTCAGCGGCCTTTACAAAAGCGGCGAAATCAACAAGATTTACACCAAGTGGTTTCTAGCGAAAATTCCGCCCAAGGGCATTAACCTGAATTTCCCGATGTCCGATTCGCTCAAGGAAGCCATCAAGAATCCGAATGACACCGGCGTAGGCGCTTGCGGCAAAATGAAGTGCTGAACTAGCGTACACCTTGATACGGGGAGCCACTGGCTCCCCGTTTTTTATGGCACTGCACAATTATTTTCGTGAATATTCTCGCGATTGTTCTTGTTTAGCCAGCCAATCCCGGCACTGGCATCGTGGATATTCAGCGCTTGGCGCAGAAGAAAACGCTGCACAGTTTATGGACTTCGTGCCCTGCCCTGTTCGGTCGGCACCTGTTGCACACTTGCACTTTCAAGGCCAAAAACACGCAGATTCCACCCCGGCTATGTCAAAATAATATGGCTACTCAGCCGCACGTAGTATAGTGACACATCGCACTATTATTGATCGGACGCCCATGAAATTCTTCCTCGTCGACGACGACCCTGATACGCTGGCGCTTGTGGAATGGCTGTTGAATAAAGCAGGGCATGAGGTCGTTACGTGCGGATCGAGCGCAGAGGCGTTGCGGGACATTCCCACCGTACATCCCGATTGTGTCATCACTGACTTGATGATGCCGGGTATGGATGGCTTTGAGCTGACGCGTGAATTGCGCCGCTGCACAGAGCTGGCGAGCATGAAAATTCTGATTCTGTCAGCCAAGAACTATGATTTCGACCGTCGGCGGGCAAAAGAAATGGGAGCGGATGGTTACCTGACCAAACCGATCAACCGTGAGACATTGCTGCACTCCATCAACGAGGTCGTGTCGGACCGGATTGCAGTGCATTACTGGGGCGTACATGGCACGCTGCCGGTACCGGGCCCGCGCTATGCGCGTTATGGCGGCAATACGTCCTGCGTCAGCGTGGATGTCGGTGGCGAGCCGTTGTATGTGTTTGACTGCGGTTCGGGAATCAAAGGTCTGTCTAATCGCATCATGACCACTCCCACAACGCGTTTTTCCGCGCGCATATTCATCTCGCACACGCACTGGGATCATATCAACACAGTGCCCTTTTTCACGCCCCTGTATCTGCGCGGCAACCAGATTGAAATCTTTGGGCCTTATCAGGGCAATCTCACCATTGAACGCGCCATCAGTGCGCAAATGGAAAGCGTGTACTTCCCGGTCACCGTTCGTGAGTTTGGCGCCCGTCTGATGTTCCGCGATCTGCGCGAAGAATCCCTGGAATTTGGCCCCGTGCGTATCGACACCATGCTGCTGCGCCATCCGGGCTATTGCCTGGGCTACAAACTCACCTGCCGCAATCGCAACATCTGCTACATCACCGATAACGAGCTTTACCTGCCCACCCATCCGCAACATGACGCACGCTATGTACAAAACCTGGCCAACTTTGTGCGTGGCGCCGACGTGCTGATTACCGATACCACGTACCGTGACCACGAGTACCCCTCAAAAGTGGATTGGGGTCATTCCTGCGTGAGCCAGGTTGCGGAACTCGCTGCCCGTGCCGAGGTGAAACGATTACATCTGTTTCATCACGACCCCGATCAAACTGACGATGATATTGATATCAAGCTCAACGAAACCCGCGCGGCACTGGAGCGGCTGGGCTCAAAGGTCGTTTGCGAAGCGCCAGCCGAAGGTAGTGATCTCGTGCTGTGAGACCGTTGCGCCCATGATCGCCGCGCTATATTTCAACGACGAATTGCGGTAGATTCACACCATCATGGATTTCAGCTTTCTCAGTCTGCCGGCCTTTTCCGGCGGCGGCATCTATCTCGACTGGGTGATTTCCGGCATCAAGTGGACATTGCTGGTCTCGAGTCTCGCCTGGATTATTGCCTTCACCGTGGGCTCGGTGCTGGGCGTGTTACGCACGGCGCCGGTGGCGTGGTTGCGTGTCCCGGCCACCATTTACGTGGAAATTTTTCGCAACGTACCAGTGCTGGTACAGATGTTTATCTGGTATTTCGTGGCGCCAGAGATCGTGCCGCAAGTTGCAGGCGATTGGCTGAAAACCAAAATGCCCATGCCGGAATTCTGGAACGCCGTGCTGTGCCTTGGCTTTTACACGGCATCACGCGTCGCGGAACAGGTTCGATCCGGCATTCAGTCCATGCCCAAAGGGCAAACCAATGCGGGGCTGGCGATGGGTCTGACGCTGCCGCAAACTTACCGCTACGTATTGCTGCCGATGGCGTACCGTATTGTTATCCCGCCGATGACCACTGAGTTTCTCAGCATCTTCAAGAATTCATCCATTGCACTCACCATCGGCGTGCTGGAACTTACCGCGCAGGCGCGGCAAATTTCTGAATATACCTTTCGTACCTTTGAAATTTTCACCATCGCCACCATTGTTTACGCGCTGATTACGCTCACTATCACGTTCTCGATGCGCTGGCTGGAAAACAAAACGCGCGTGCCGGGCTACATCGGCGGAGCCGGCAAATAGTCATGTTTACGGGTTTCGACTTCGAAGTTATCCAGAAATCGTTACCCTACCTGTGGCAAGGCATGCAGTTCTCGCTGGGCCTCACATTGCTGGCCATGCTGGGCGGCATTTTTCTCGGCACCTTGCTTGCGTTGATGCGCCTTTCATCATACAAGATACTCAGTTACCCTTCGGGTGCCTATGTTAATTTGGTACGCTCGATCCCGCTGATACTGGTGATTTTCTGGTTTTATTTTTTAATTCCGCTGGCGATGAAAAAGCTCACCGGCAATCCGTACGCGTCAGGCATAGGCCCGTTTTACTCGGCATTGATTGCCTTCACCATGTTTGAGGCCGCGTACTACTGCGAGATCATTCGTGCCGGCATTCAAAGCGTGCCGCGCGGCCAGGTCAGCGCCGCCTACGCGCTGGGCCTTAACTATCGACAAGCAACCCTGCAGATCATTCTGCCGCAGGCATTTCGCAACATGATTCCGATTCTGCTCACCACCAGCATCATCCTGTTTCAGGACACCTCCCTGGTTTACGTGGTGGGACTGACTGATTTCATGGGTGCAGCAGGCAAGATCGCACGTCGTGACGGACGACTGGTGGAGATGTATCTCTTTGCCGCGATAGTTTATTTAATCATCTGTTATTCAGGATCGTATTTCGTCAGACGCCTGCAAGCGCGTTACAACGTGGGCCACTAGGCCAGTACAGGCAGGCAAGGAAAAATCATGATCGAAATGAAAAACGTCAGCAAATGGTACGGCACCTTTCAAGTGCTGAAAAACTGCACCACACGCGTGGACAAGGGCGAAGTGGTGGTGGTGTGCGGGCCTTCCGGCTCCGGCAAATCCACGCTGATCAAAACCGTAAACGCGCTGGAGCCCTTTCAGCAAGGTGAAATTACGGTTGAAGGCATTTCAGTCGGTGCGCCCGCGACAGATTTGCCCAAGCTGCGCTCACGCATCGGCATGGTGTTCCAGAACTTTGAGTTGTTTCCGCACATGAAAGTGGTCGACAACATCAACCTTGCGCAAATCAAAGTGCTGAATCGTCCGGCAGACGCCGCCCGCGAAAAATCCATGGCGTTGTTGAAACGCGTGGGCCTGGATGCGCACGCGGACAAACATCCGGGGCAACTCTCTGGCGGCCAGCAACAGCGCGTGGCCATCGCGCGTGCACTGGCGATGGACCCCATTGCGATGTTGTTTGACGAACCAACCTCTGCGCTCGATCCTGAGATGATCAACGAAGTACTGGATGTGATGACCGAGCTCGCCAAAGAAGGCATGACCATGATGGTCGTCACGCATGAAATGGGATTCGCCAGCCGCGTCGCGCATCGCGTGGTGTTCATGGATGCCGGCGAAATTGTTGAAGACGCCAAAAAAGAAGATTTCTTCGGCAAGCCGCGCTCAGAACGCGCGCAGCATTTTTTATCCAAGATTCTGCATCACTGATAGGAAGTGCAGGACAAGGGAGCGCTTGAAGCGAAGCGGCGTGCAGTCGCTATTGTTATTCCCTTGCAGCACTACAACGGCAGCAAGCTGCCGCACGCCATACGCCTTTGTTGCAGGAAAAATAAAAAATCTTTTATGAAACAAATACTTACGATAATTCCTCTAATAGCATTCAACACCGCCCATGCCGCCGAACCCGCATCGTCCTACCCCTCCAAACCCGTGCGCGCCATCGTCGGCTACGCCCCCGGTGGCGGCAGCGACATCATGGGGCGCATCATGGGACAAGAGCTTTCCAAAGCACTGGGCCACCCAATGATCGTGGAAAATCGTGCAGGCGCGGCACAAAACGTTGCCGCAGAATTGATTGCGCGCTCGCCACCGGACGGCTACACGCTGTTCATGAGCTCGGCAGCACTGGGCATTAACATCAGCCTGTATCCAAAAATTAATTACCACCCGGTAAAGGATTTTGCACCAGTCGCATTGTTTGCCATCAGCCCGAATCTGCTGCTCACGCATCCATCGTTGCCGCCGAAATCGGTGAAGGAATTTATCGCGTTCGCCAGGCAATATCCCGGCAAGCTGAATTATTCATCTTCCGGCAGCGGCAGCACGCAGCATCTATCAGGCGAGATGCTCAAAGTCATGACGGGCATCGGCATCGTTCACGTGCCGTATCGCGGCACTGCACCGTCGATTACAGCGTTGCTGTCGGGTGAAGTGGAGTTCTCGCTGTCCAATATTCCCGCCGCATTGGCTTATGTGCAGAGCAATCGCTTGCGCGCGCTGGCCATTACCAGCGCCAAACGCTCGGCATTACTGCCGAATCTGCCCACCATGGCCGAAGCGGGCGTACCCAAATTCGAAACCTCTACCTGGTACGGCCTGCTTGCACCCGCCAACACCCCGCGCGACATCGTGATGAAGCTCAATAACGCAGTAAACACCATCGTGAAAAACCCTGAATTTAACAAGCGCCTCGCCCAACTTGGCGCAGATCCCGTGGTCGAATCGCCCGAGGCATTTGCAGATTTTCTCAAGGCGGAAATTGCGCGGTGGGCCCCGGTGGTAAAGGCTTCGGGGGCCAAGCCCGAATAATGCTTTAGTGCGCAGTGCGCCGCTCATTCAACAACACCCGCCCAGGCCGCGCGCCCGTAGCCTTGCCCTGCGCCCACACCGGCTGACCGTTTACAATCACGGTGTCAATACCCTTTGCAGGTGTAGTTGAATTCTTGAAATCCGCCGCGTCAATCACCAGTGCTGCGTCAAACAGCGTGATGTCCGCATAGGAGCCGGATTGCAACACACCACGCCCGCTGAGGCCAAATTTCTTCGCCGGCAAACCCGTCATTTTGTAGACCGCTGTTTCCAGCGAAAACAATTTCAGATCACGGCAGTAATGACCTAGCACGCGTGGGAACGTGCCCCACAGCCGCGGATGCGGCTTGGCGTCATGCGGCAGGCCATCGGAACCAATCATGGTTTCGTCGAAGGCTAAAATGCGTTGCACATCCTTTTCGTCGAGCATGAAATAAATTGCGCCCGCAGGCTTGATCTTTTCCACCGCTTGCGCCTCGCTCATGTTGAGGCGACGCGCCACTTCATCCAGATCGATACCGGAAAATTCTGGATGCGGCTTCGACCAGGTAATAATGACACGCGACGATTGCGCAAGTCTGTCGTAACGCAGCACGGTGGACGACGCAATGTACGGGTAACAATCCAGACACACCGGCTGCTCACGCATGCGCTGCTCGATCAACGCCAGCGTTTCTGCTGAGCGCCCGTGATTACGTATGCCCACCGTTTTGTGATGCGAAATTACCACTGGGACATTAAGGCTACGCCCAATGGCGCAGGTTTCTTCAATAGATTCAATGACTTGATCGTCTTCGTTGCGCATGTGCGTGACATACAGCCCGCCAAATTCGGTCAGTGGCCGACACACCTCAATGATTTCTTCAGTCGGCGCGCTAGCTGCGGGCGGATACGCGGTGCCGGTGGAAACGCCAATCGCACCCGACGCCATTGATTCACGCGCCATCGCTTGCATTTTTGCGATTTCAGCCTTGGTGGCCGGGCGTTCGAGCTTATCCATGACGGCAACGCGAAACGTGGTGTGACCCACCAGGCAGGCCGCGTTGATGGCGGCAGGTGTTGCCGAAAGTGCTTCGCGATACGCACCGAACGACGGAAAGCGAAACCAGCCGCCGTCGTTATCCAGCAAATCCAGCGGCGGCGTGATCACGCCCGCACGCGGCCCTGGCGAATGCGCAAGACTGATGCCGCAGTTGCCCGCGATCACCGTGGTGACACCCTGACTCACCTTCGGCGTCATCGCCGGATCGGAAAACAGCATGCGGTCATCGTGGGTATGTACATCGATAAAACCCGGGGCAGCGACATGACCGGTGGCGTCGATTTCGCGATCCGCTTGTGCGTTACGCAAATCGCCAATATCGGCAATCTTGTCGCCACGCACACCGATGTCACCCTGAAAGCGCGGCGTGCGCGTGCCGTTAATGATGGTGGCGTTGCGAATCAGCAGGTCATAGTGTTGTATCGTCATGATTCAATCCAGCTTCGCGCCAGATTTGCGCACCACATCGCCCCACTTCACCGACTCCGCCTTCACAAATGCAGCGAACTCGGCAATCGAACCTCCCACCGCCTCCGCATCAATCGCCGCATAGCGCTCTTTCAACTGTGGCGATTGCAACGCACGATTCACCTCAACATTGAGTTTGGCAATGACGTCGCGTGGCGTACCAACGGGGGCGACGAGACCACCCCATGCAGTCGTAACATAGCCCGGCACACCCGCTTCAGCGATGGTGGGCATGTCGGGAAACACCGGTGAGCGACGCGGCCCGCTGACACCCAAGCCGCGTAGCTTGCCCGACTTCACATGCGGCGAACTCGATGTAAGGTTATCGAACATCAGTTGCACTTGCCCGGCCATTACATCCTGCAACCCTTGCGGACTGCCTTTGTAGGGCACATGCACGATCTGCGTGCCGGTCATGATTTTAAACAATTCACCACCAAGGTGCCCCGTCGTTCCATTCCCCGCTGAGGCGTTCAACAATTTACCCGGATTCTTTTTCGCATGATCTATCAAGTCACGCACACTCTTCACTGGCAGCGCGGGATTCACTGCAAGCACGTTATGCGTGGATAAAAATTGCCCGATCAGCACCAGGTCTTTGTCAGGATCGTACGGCTGTTTGGCGAGCAACGTCTTGTTGATCGCCAGCGTAACCACGTTGGCATAGCCAATGGTGTAGCCATCCGGCGTGGCGCGCACCACCATATCCGTGCCGATGGTTTGCGCGCCGCCAACTCTGTTATCAATCACAATCTGCTGGCCCATTTGCCTCACCAATTCTATCGCGAGTATGCGCGTCACCACATCAGGTGAGCCGCCAGCGGCGGACGCAATGATCAAGCGGATTGGGCGGTCCGGATAAACCGCCCACGCCACATTACACAGGTTCGCCATTGCAACAAAAATAACATAAATATTTGTTTTTATTAACATTTTATTGATCGCACATTTTATCCAGTAAGCCACGCAAGAACATCTCACTTTGTCCAATCTGCTCCAGTGACACAAACTCATTCGGCTTGTGTGCCTGCTCTATCGAGCCTGGACCGCAAATAACTGTCGGAATACCCGCCGCCTGAAACTGCGAACCCTCTGTGCCGTATGAAACCTTGCCGGTTTCGTTCTGGCCCGACAATCCCTGCACCAGCGCGACCACCGCAGTTTCCGGGCTGTTATCCATTGCCGGAATCTGCGACATGAGCGCAATCTCGAAACCCGCGTCCTTATACACGGCACGCATTTCGGGCTCCAGCGTTTGCTCGACGTAGGATTTGAATTCCGCGAACAACTTTTCAGGATCGTCGCCCGGCAGATAACGGAATTCAAAATCAAACGTACAGTCGTGCGGCACAATATTGAGTGCCGTGCCGCCATGAAACACGCCCGTGTGCACTGTCGTGTGCGACACATCAAAGCCCCGGTCATACGGCCCGCTGTCGCGGTGCCGACGCGCCATGCGTTTGAGGTAGGCAACCGCTTCGGCGGCGGCTTCCACCGCATTAACCCCACTCGGCGCGTAGCCCGAATGCGCCGCCAGCCCGCGCACCGTCGCGCGATAACTTTTTTTACCCTTATGCGCAATCACCGGCTTCATCAGTGTCGGCTCGCCCACAATGCACGATTGCGGCCGGATACCCGCCGCCGTCAAATCCTTGATCATGCGCCCGACTCCGATGCAGCCGACCTCCTCGTCGTAGCTGAACGCCAGATGCAGCGGCGACTGCAGGCCACGCTGCACATACTCAGGCAACAGCGCCAGCGCCACTGCGATAAAACTCTTCATGTCGGAGGTACCACGGCCATAAAGTTTGCCATCGGCTTCAGCCAGCGTAAACGGATCGGTGTCCCACGCCTGCCCTTGTACCGGCACAACATCGGTATGTCCGGAAAGCACGATGCCGCCATCTTTGCGCGGCCCCAGCGTGGCGAACAGATTGGCCTTGCGTTTATCGTCGTCAAACGTCAAACGCAAATCGGCATCGTACGGTTTGAGGTATTCGCGCACGAAATCAATCAAATCGAGATTGGATTCACGGCTGACAGTGGGAAAGCTGACCAGCTTGCGTATCATCTCCACACTACTCAGGGGGGCATTCATGCAGCAACTCCAGACATTAAAGAAGCAGGATAGAAGCGCTCCGGCACACTGTCAATCGGCCAATTTTCCGGTATGCTGCGCTCACTTGCCGATGAGGAAACCGATGAAAACAAAATTTGCCGCCGTAGCCGCGTGGATTGCCCTGTTCACCCTGTGCGCGCTGTCTGCAATGCCCACTCGCGCCGCTGACATCAGCATTGCGCTGGGTGCAGACGTTACCTCCATCGATCCGCACTACCATAACCTGACGCCCAACAATAATGTTGCCGAGCACGTGTTCGAAACTCTCGTCACCAAGGACACGCGCTCGCGCCTGAAGCCTTCCCTGGCGGAATCATGGCGTGCGGTGGATGACCTCACCTGGGAATTCAAGTTGCGTAAGGGTGTCAAGTTTCATGATGGCGGCGACTTTACCGCGCAGGATGTGGTGTTCTCGCTCGACCGCGTACCCAATGTGCCGAACAGTCCGTCATCGTTTGCAGCGTACAGCAAGCAAATCATCGAGAAAATCATTGTCGATCCGTTAACCCTGCGGTTTAAAACTGCCACGCCCTATCCGCTGATGCCCAACGACATGAGCACCATTTTTATTATTTCCGCACGCGCAGCCAAAGGCGCCACGACCGAAGATTTCAACAGCGGCAAAGCCACCATCGGCACCGGGCCGTTCAAGTTCGTGCGTTACGCCAAGGGTGATCGCATTGAATTCACGCGCAATGACGCCTATTGGGGCCCCAAAGCCGCGTGGGACAAAGCCACTTTGCGTGTCATTACCGCCGACCCCACACGCGTGGCAGCGTTGCTCGCGGGCGATGTGCGCGCCATAGAAAACGTGCCGACCGCGGACATTGCGCGCATCGCCAAGAGCAGCGATCTCACCCTGTATCGCACGGTATCGCACCGCCTGATGTACCTACACCTCGACGGCAGCCGCGACCGCTCGCCGCATGTCTTCGACAAGGCGGGCAAGCCGCTGGAGAAGAATCCACTCAAGGATATCCGGGTACGGCGCGCGATTTCCAAAGCCATCAACCGGCAGGCGCTGGTGGAACGCGTGATGGAAGGTGCAGCCGTCACCACAGGCCAGCTTATGCCCGAAGGCATGTTCGGCTACAGCAGCACGCTCAAGCCGGAACCGTATGACCTCGAAGGTGCAAAGAAACTGCTCGCTGAAGCCGGTTATCCCGACGGTTTCGCCATGACGTTGCACGCACCGAATGACCGCTACGTCAACGATGAACAAATCGCGCAGGCGATCGCGCAGTTACTGGCACGCGCCGGCATCACCGCCAAAGTGGAGGCCATGCCGTCCAGCGTGTATTTCACGCGCGCCAGCAAACTGGAATTCAGCTTCATGTTGATGGGTTGGGCGGCTGACACAGCCGAAGTCTCGTCACCGCTGAAAGCCTTGCTGGCGACATTTGACACATCGAAAGGCATGGGCACCGCCAACCGCGGTCGCTACTCCAGCGCCAAAATGGATGCCGCGCTGACGCAGGCACTCGCCATCGTCGACGACAGCAAACGCGAGCGCTTATTACAGCAAGCCACCGAAATCGCTGTCAGCGATCTGGGCATTATCCCGCTCTACCATCAGCACAACCTGTGGGCCACGCGCAAGGGTGTCAGCTACGCGGCTCGAACCGACGAGCGCACGCTGGCACATGAATTTCGTCCGCAGTGAGTTCGCCCTTTGCCAACTGTATATCTTCATCATCGACTTCAATGCGCGCCACTCGTGTGGAAAGGCGTCGCTGACCGCATCGGCGCGGAATCAACTCAGACACTTGAGTCCAAAGGCGGCGTGCTCTACGGCATTTGGCGCAGCCAGATCGGACGCCCGCGCGATGAACTGACCGCCATCACCTGCTGGTGCGAACAGCCCTCTGCAGACACCAGCACATCACTGTTCAGTAACATCGCGAACATCACCCGGCAAACGGCTGTCGCCATGACGCCCACACTGCGCCCGCCTTTGCCGGAACCGCCACGTCGGCAGGGCAATTACGCCTTTCGATGGTTCAAGACCCCAGCGCATCACTGGCCCGAGTTCCTTGATCTTTGTACCGCTGCCTGGCCCGATTTTGAATCCGCGTACGATTCACAAATCATCGGCCTGTGGCGCGTCACGCCAGACGACAACAACACCGTGCGCAGTCTGCTCATCACTCGCCGCCCCGATCTCGCCATGTGGGAGCGTTCGAAGCAGCCCGCAAACGAGGCCGAAGCCGAGGTGCGCCGCAAACTCAATCGCCGCTACGAGATATGCGACGACACCGTCGTCTGCACCTCCACACTCCTTACGGCGCAAGACCGTGAGGACACGGCCCGCTGGACTTGACATGCTTTGCCTATGAAAACACCTGCCAAAACAGCGCTGCACAGCTTTCGCCAAAACCTTGCGGTGATTCTCACGTGCGTATTCTCTTGGGCGAGTTGCGCCCCGCACGCCGCTGACCTGCGCATTGGCCTATCGGCTGATGTCACCACCATGGACCCGCATTTTCTCGCCACACAGCCCAACCTGACTGTGGGCTACCACGTGTTCGATGCACTGGTACATGTGGATGAAAAAACGCGGCTGACACCCGGCCTGGCAACTTCGTGGCGCGCGGTGGACGCTACCACCTGGGAATTCAAGCTGCGCCCCAATGTTAAATTTCATGATGGCTCTGACCTCACGGCAGAAGATGTGATGTTTTCCCTGGAGCGACCGCTCAACATCAAGGGCAGCCCCGGTGGATTCGCCTCGTATGTGCGCGCGATTGTAAGCAAAGAAATCGTTGATAAACAAACCATTCGATTAAAAACCGCCACGCCCTACGGCACCCTGCCCGAAGATTTGAATTCGATCATGATTGTGTCGAAAAAAATCGCCGCGCAGGCAGCACCCGAAGATTTTGATTCGGGTCGCGCCACCATCGGCACCGGGCCGTATAAATTCGTGCGCTACGCGCGCGGCGAGCGTGTTGAGTACGTGCGCAACGACAACTATTGGGGCGGACGCCCGGCATGGGAAAAAGTCACGCTGCGCATATTGCCCACCGACCCCGTGCGCACTGCCGCATTGTTGTCGGGCGAACTGGACGTGATCGAACATGTGCCGTCAGCTGATAGAGAAAAACTCAATAAAAACAAACAGTTACATCTAGAACAAACTGTGTCATGGCGCACCATCTTTTTACATCTCGATCAATACCGCAATCAATCGCCGCTAATCACCGATAACGCCGGTAAGCCGCTCGCCAAAAATCCGTTCATGGATGTACGCGTGCGCCGCGCCATGTCGAAGGCTATCAACCGTCCGGCCATCGTCGAGCGCGTGATGGAAAAACTCGCGGTGCCTGCAGCCAACATCGTTTCACCCGGTGTGTTCGGACATAACCCGCAGCTAAAACCCGAGGCGTTTGACCCTGACGGCGCAAAAAAACTGCTGAGTGAGGCGGGTTACCCCAACGGCTTCACCGTCACGTTGAGCGGCCCCAACAACCGTTACATCAACGATGAACAAGTGTTGCAAGCCGTGGCGCAAATGCTCACACGCGTGGGTATACAAACCAAAGTGGAGGCGCTGCCGATAAGTGCCTATCTCGGCAAAGTGCGCAAAGAAGAAACCAGTCTGTCATTGCTCGGCTGGGGATCGTTCGCAGGCGACCTTGCGCTGCGCGCTTTACTCGCCACGCCCACGCCGGAAAAAGGCTGGGGCGCATGGAACTGGTCGCGCTACTCCAACGCAAAAGTGGATCAACTGTTGACGCAAGCACTGGCCTCGGTGGACGTGAAGCAGCGCGAAACCTACGTGCGTGAAGCTGCTGCCGTGGCGCTCAACGACGTAGCCGTGATTCCGCTGCATCATCAAATCGTCAGTTGGGCAATGCGCAACGACATCACTTACACGCCGCGCACGGACGAGTTTACGTTTGCGCATTTGTTCAAGCCGAAATAAAAACCGCTACATACCGGATGGATTGCCTTACGCCGTCAGGAATACTCAAGGTGGCAGCTTCAGCTTGGGCTCCACCCGTGCAATGTGTTCGTAATCACGATCACTGTGCAGGAGCACTGCGCCATATTCCACGGCCATTTGCGCAATCAGGCAGTCAATCGTACTTCTAACGGTGATACCGGCAGCACGGCAGCGCCGGTAAAGATTCGCAGCGGCATCGTAGGTCTGCAAATCGTGACGCGGCGTCAGGATTAGCTGTCGGCAGAAGTAGCTGGAAATTTTCTTTGCCTTGTCAGACTCACGCACTCCTTGTAGCACCTCCAGGTAGATCAACGCCGTGAGCGCAAATGTTTCACGCGCCTCAAGTTTCTCCTGAAAATATTCGACAGCACGGGTCGTGCGCCCGGCCAGAAAATCAATCCAGACCGATGAATCAACCAGCAGCACTACGCGCCCGCACGCAGTTTCTTGTGGTCGTAATCGGTATCAAGCCCGCCGATGCCGAAAATATCCCGAATGTCCGGGCGTGAACGGTTGCGCACAAACTCACGCAAAGCGGAATGAACAACTTCACGCTTGGTTTTCAAGCCGGCAAGTTTCATCGCGCGGGCCACGAGCTTGTCGTCGAGTACAATATTGGTTCGCATGCCAATCCCTATGTGTATGAAGTGTGTATAGAGTACCTGCTGTGCCACGGCAAGTCCAGCGCAATCACAGTGGCAGGAAAATCGCAACCGATCGATGCGGTTCCTCACGGCTGATTCGTTCTCCAGTTAAAGGCAAGTGAAACCAAAGAGTTATTACTTAATGCTGGACACCGCCGACTTTTCCCGGTATAAAGTTTGGAATGGAAGCGGCGGAATTTACGAGCAATGTTCTATCGGAACTCCAAGTACGCC
>CANKUB010000119.1 GCA_947486575.1 Betaproteobacteria bacterium
ATGCTGATTGCGGCCAAGACGTTGCTGGATAACAACCCGAATCCGACCGAGGAAGAAACGCGTTATTGGCTGGCGGGCAATCTGTGCCGCTGCACGGGGTATAACCCCATCATCGAGGCGGTGCTGGATGCCGCCAAGGAACTACGAGGAGCAAAATCATGAGCGCAGTCGTCACCGAAAAGAAACTTAAAATTGTAGGCACCAGCCCCGATCGTCCGGATGGCGTACCCAAGCTCACGGGCACTGCGCAGTACGGCGCAGATTACAATCTACCCGGTATGCTGTGGGGTAAAATTTTGCGCTCGCCGCATGCGCATGCACGTATCCGCAAGATCGATGCGAGCAAGGCGCTCAAACTGCCCGGCGTGAAGGGTGTGATCACGGGCGCTGATTTGCCTGAACAGAAATTCGATTATGTCGGGCCGGAGCGCGTAGCGCAGAATTTCTGGCATATGACACGCAATATTCTGGCACGTGAAAAAGTTTTGTATGAAGGACACGCGCTGGCTGCCGTGGCAGCGACCACGCCGGCCATCGCCGCCGAAGCGCTGAAGCTTATCGAGGTCGATTACGAAGTGTTGCCGCATGTGATTGACGTTGAAGACGCAATGAAGCCCGATGCGCCGCTGCTGTTCGAGGACATGATCACGCGCGGCATCGAGCCGCCGCCTGCCAAGCCTTCCAATATTTCCAAACGCCTCGGCTTCAAGATTGGCGACCCGGATGCGGGTTTTGCCTCGGCTGACGAAGTCGTGGAAATGAGTTTCAAGACCGCTGCCGTACATCAGGGTTACCTTGAGCCGCATGCCTGTCTCGCGCGGGCGGATGCCGACGGCCAGGCGGAGGTCTGGTCGTCAAGCCAGGGCCATTTTGTCGTGCGTACCATGACGGCAAAACTGCTCGGCATGAAAGTCGGTGATCTGCGCTGTCACGCTGCTGAAATTGGCGGCGCGTTTGGCGGCAAGACCGTGGTTTACGTCGAACCGGTTGCAGTGGCGCTGTCCAAAAAAACCGGCCATCCCGTAAAAATCATGATGAGCCGTGAAGATGTATTCAAGGCCACCGGGCCAACGTCTGGTGCGTCGATGACCATCAAGATTGGCGTCATGCGTGATGGCAAGATCGTTGCGGCGCATGGTCTGTTCAAATATCAGGCTGGTGCGTTTCCCGGCTCGCCGGTAATGAATGGTTGCATGTGCGGCTTTGCCCCGTACGACATCGCCAACGTGCAGACTGTCGGCTACGACGTGGTATGCAATCGGCCGAAATCCGTGGCTTATCGTGCGCCGGGTTCGCCGATTTCCGCGTTTGCTGTGGAAAGCACGCTCGATGCCGTGGCCAAAAAAATCGGCATGGACCCGCTGCAATTCAGGCTGAAAAATATCGCCAAGATCGGCACGCCTACCGTTTGGGGACCGAAGCACGGACACGCCGGTTTTGCCGAGACGTTACAAGCGCTGCAAAAGCATCCCGCATACACGGCACCATTGGGCAAAAATCAGGGACGCGGTATGGCAGTGGGCTACTGGTTCAATGGCGGTGGCGAATCCAGCAGCACGGTCAACGTAAATGAAGATGGCACGGTGGTGGTGGCGACTGGCAGCCCGGACATTGGCGGCTCGCGTGCATCGACAGCGCAAATGGCTGCTGAAACTCTGGGTATAGCCTATGACGCCGTGCGGCCCATCATTGCTGATACAAACTCGGTAGGCTACACACAAGCCACCGGCGGATCGCGCGTGACGTTCGCCACGGGCATGACAGTGATCAACGCGTGCAACAAGGTCATTGCCGAAATGTGTGTGCGTGCCGCAAAAATATGGAAGATTGAGGCGGAAAACGTCATCTGGGAAGACGGTACTGCGCGCCCCGCAGGCAAGCGCGCCGGCGAGTTCCCGCCGCTGACGTTCAAGGAAATCGCCTCCAAGCGTACCGCCACCGGTGGCCCGATTGTCGCTTCGGCGTCGATCAATGCTGAAGGGCAAGCACCGGGATTCTCTGCGCAGTTTTGCGATGTTGAAGTGGATCCCGAGACGGGCCACGTGAAAATATTGCGTTACGTGGCAGCGCAGGACGTGGGCCGCGCCATCCATCCGAAATACTGCGAGGGCCAGATTACCGGCGGCGTGGTGCAAGGTATTGGTTGGGCACTGAACGAGGAATATATCTACGACAAGAACGGCCGCCTTGAAAATGCGGGTTTCCTTGACTATCGCATGCCGGTTGCGTCCGACTTGCCGATGATCGAAGCGATTATTGTCGAAGTGCCGAACCCGAACCATCCGTTTGGCGTGAAAGGTGTGGCCGAGGCCAACATCGTTCCGCCAATGGCAGCCATCGCCAATGCCATACAAGCGGCTACGGGAAAGCGTCTGACTGATCTGCCGATGTCGCCGCCGAAGGTTCTGGCAGCACTGGATGCATAAGTAATAGCAACGTGTTACAAAACAGGCCCATGCAATTGCATGGGCCTTTTTTAATGGGGTATGCCGCGCTATTATTCGTCGTAGCAACCGTGGGTGGTTGCCGTGCGCCCGCCATCGACCACAATATTTGCACCGCTGACGAACGACGCGCCATCCGACGCCAGAAACAGCACAACCGGCGCCACGTCCTGTGGTGTGCCTTGGCGGCGCAGCGGCGTCACCACCACTCTGGATTTATCCACCGCATTCGTCGCGACCGGACTCTGGCGCGGGCCGCTGGAGGAAATGCAATTGACGCGAATATTGTATTTGCCCAGGTCGTGTGCCATCACATGCGTGAGCGACAGCAAGCCGCCCTTGCCCGCAGAATAGGCCGCGATGGCCGGATTGCCAAGAACACCGTCTATCGACCCGTGATGGATAATCGAACCTGAACCCGCTTTTTTCATCAGCGGCAAAAATGCCTGGGAACACAGAAACGCCGACGACAAATTGCGGCTGATCATGGTTGCCCAAGCCTCGTGCGTTGTTTTTTCGAACGTCTGGCGTATGGGATTGCGCCCCGCTACGTTAAACAGGATGTCCACCCTGGCAAGCGTTTTTTCGCAGGCGCTGGCGACCGCTTGCACTTGGGCGGCGTCGGTCACATCCGCATGAAAATACGTTAGTTCAAATTCGTCCAGACGCAGCGTGCGCGCGTCCTTCATATCTGCGTTGTCGTCGATGCAAATCACCTGAGCGCCGTCGCGCGCAAACATCAGCGCCGCCACGTGACCCAGGCCCCAGGCATCACCTGCAATGACCACCGTTTTGTCTTTGAACTTCATATTGATTCCCCTTTTTAAAGATCAGTCAGCGCGTGCGCCCGATTCGCGTATTACCCGCTGCCAGCGTTGCAATTCCTCGCGCGTGTAGTGCGCCAGTTCCTGCGGCGTACTCGTTAGCGGTTCAGCGCCCTGCACGGTCAACCGGTTGCGCACATCCGCCGTGTTGATGATACGCACGATTTCACCATTCAGCCGCTGAACCAGCGACGCTGCGGTGCCCGCCGTGGTGAACGTGGCAAACCACGCATTCGCTTCGTAGCCCGGCACGCCAGATTCAGCGATGGTGGGCAATTCCGGTGCGGCGGCCGAGCGGCGTGCACCCGTTACCGCAAGCCCGCGTAGTTTGCCGCTTTTAACCTGCGGCAATATCGATACCATGTTGGCAAACATCATATCGGTTTCAGCACTCATCACGCCAGTAATCGCCGGCCCAGCGCCCTTGTAAGGTACGTGCAGCAGCTTCGTGCCTGTCAAGTGGCCGAATAGCACGCCCGCCAGATGCGTGGATGCACCACTGCCAGTCGAGGCAAACGACAGTTGTTTTTTCTTCGCCAGCGAAACCAGTGCCGGCACCGACTCTGCCGTTACCGTGGGATGCACCACCAGAATATTCGGGATCGTGGCAACCAGCGTAATCGGTGCGAAATCCTTTACCGCATCGTAAGAAAGTTTCGAATAAAGGCTCGGATTCGTCACATGCGAGGTAAACGCCATCAACAGGGTGTAACCGTCCGGCGGACTTTTCGCGACGATTTCACTCGCCACGATACCACCGCCACCTGCACGATTATCCACGATCACCTGCTGCCCCCATTGCTCACCAAGCTTTTGTGCGATGGCACGCGCGAGGCTGTCCGCGCCGCCGCCGACGGAACCGCCCACCACGTAACGAAGGGGGCGGCTGGGATATGTCGCAGCAGGCTGCGCAAACGACGTAGCCGTCGCCATCAACAACGTGAAGCACAGGACAGAGGCAGTAAGCGCACGGCGCGTATGGCGAAGCATTTAAATTAAGTGTTTTAAAACAATTACTTATGATTGCACATGATTTTGAACCTGGCACAGCTTTGCAGACGAAATATGGCACATATCCCGAGCACAAGATCACTACGCGTCAAAGCAGAGCAGGCAATGATTTCCGCTACACTCGCGCACGAACCATTTCTCATATCCACGACCTGCGCAGCTGGAGAACACGCAATGGCATCGCCCCATCCGCACGATGAAGACAACGAAGACATGAGCGCCGAAGCAGTGATCGCACGCGCGATTGCTCGCCGTGGTGAAATATTTGACGAATTCAAATTGTTGGCGCAGGAATCGCCGCGCACCTATGACTTGATTTCCAAAACCGCAGGCTACATGCACCACTACGCGGGCGAAGAGGGCGCGACACAAACCATATCCGGCACGCTGCGCGAGCTGATTGCGCTGTGCCAGCTTTGTGCCAAAGGTGATGACCGGTTTGCCGCCAATCACGTGCGACGCCTGTGGCATCGCGGCGTCACCAACAAGGTGATGGTCGAAGCGGCAACAGCCATTGCCCCCATAGTGGGCTGGAGCACCATTGCCCATGTCACACTCGCAATTTTGACCGCGAATGATCCGGCCTATCCCTTCGGTAAACGCCCGCCTGAAGGCGCACCCAAAACGCTGACACCGTTTCCCGAACTCAACGTTGGACGGGAAAAGCCAGCTGCCGCTAACGACACACTATTGAACACACCTGAATGGCAATACGTCGCTGCCCTCGAACCGGAGCTCGCGCGCCGTGCAGCGCAGTGGGTGGATCATTGCCTGCTGCCCGAAGGCGCTGGCGACGAGTTGCTAGGCCCCGGCCCGCGTGAGTTGATCGCCATTGCCGCGCTGTGCGCGCGCGGTGAAGTGGAGTTCGCCGCACAACACATACGCCGCGCCTATCACTACGGCATCAATCGCCTGCAGGTGCTTGAAGCCATTTCCTGCGTGCTGCCGATGACCGGCGCGCTGACCGTGCAGATCGGCGTGCGGGCGATGCAACTCGTCGATGCAAATCCCTGAATTTTGGCACCCCATGATTCGCCAAACAATTGCCCTGCTGTTCGTCGCAGCCGCATTGCCCACGGCAGCACAGACCTACCCGGCGAAATCCATACTGGTGATTTCGCCCGTGCAGGCGGGCAGCGCTGGTGACACGACACTGCGGCTGGTCACACAAAAGATGTCACAAAATATCGGGCAACAGTTGCTGGTCGAAAACACTACCGGCGCCGCCGGCATCATTGGTGCACAACGTCTCGCGCGCGCAACGCCCGATGGCTACACCATCGGTGGCATCAGCGACAGCACCTTGACTTACGTGCCCATTTTGCAAAAACGCAACGACTTCGACCCGCTCACTTTGTTTGAGCCGGTGAGTCTGTTGTCATTTAGCACATGGGTGCTGATCGCACATCCTTCGTTGTCGGTGAAAAGCGTGCGTGAATTCGTGGCGCTGGCTAGATCACAAACGTTACCGTCGTCAGCATTGTCACAAACACGCCGTCTGGATTACGCCTCAGCGGGCCTCGGCGGCTCGCATCACGTAGTGATGGAAATGTTCAATGCCGCCACCGGCATTAAACTGCATCACGTGCCCTATCGGGGAGCCACGCAGGCCGCAGTGGACGTGCAGGCCGGTCATGTGCCGGTAATGTTTTCCGCGCTGGCCGTGGTGCTTGGCCCGATTCAATCTGGACGGTTGCGTGCGCTGGGCATAGCCAACGAAAGCCGTACGCCGCTGCTGCCGGAGACGCCTACCATTGCGGAATCTGGCGTTGAAGGCTTCACCTTTTCAACCTGGACGGGCCTTTTCGCACCCCGTGGCACGCCCAAAGCGGTGATAGAACAGCTAAACGCAGAAGTGGTGAGGGCTGCTGCTGACACTACACTGCGCGCCAGAATTCAAGCGCTGGGTGGCAATGTCCAGGCCAGCACACCGCTGGAACTCGCGGATCGCATCCGGCAAACCACCCGCAAAATGCTCAAGGTTATACAGGACGCAAAGATCACCATCGAATAGACGGTGTGCTAGCATCGCCGCCACAAACCTTTGTACACTTAACCAGAGGAACAAACATGAAAGCAGCTTTTTTCAGAAAACACGGCGGGCCGGAAGTCATGGAATACGGCGATATTGCAGACCCGATTGTGCAGCCGGGCCAGGTCATGGTTGACGTGTATGCGGCCAGCGTCAACGGCGCAGACTGGAAAGTACGCAAAGGAAGTTACGCGCCGATTACCGATTTGCCTTACATACCGGGGCGGGATTTTTCCGGCGTAGTCAGCGCGCTGGGCGCGGGTGTAACGGATTTCACCGTGGGTGACGCTGTGTTCGGTGTGTGTGACGTGGGCCAGGAACAGGCCTATGCGGAAAAAGTGGCCATCAAGGCATCCATTATTGCGAAAAAGCCCGCCAGCCTGTCGCACGAGGAATGTGCCGCGCTGGCGCTCATCGGACTCACAGCATTGTGTTCAATAGAAGACACCTTGCAACTGAAAAAGGGTGAGACCATCCTGATTCAGGGTGGTGCGGGTGGCGTGGCCAGCTACGCCATACAACTGGCAAAACACATTGGCGCACGAGTCATCACGACAGCGCGCGCGGAGAATCACGATTACCTGCGCAAGCTCGGCGCGGATCAGATCATCGATTACAACGCAGAGGATTTCACCAAGGTCGTGTCGGACTGCGACGCCGTGTTTGATACTGTCGGTGGCGACATAACCCAGCGCTCGTTTGCGGTGCTGCGCTCGGGCGGACGTGCCGCATCGATTGCTGCGGGGCAAGCCGCCCCGGTTTCACCACGCGCAGATGTCATGTCGCTGCGGCCTAAAGTGGGACGTGACCGTGAGCATCTTGAACGCATCGTCGCGCTTGCCATCAGCGGCGCTGTGCGCGCACCAGAAATCAAGCGCTATAAATTATCCGAAGCGGCGCAAGCACATACGCTCAGCGAAGGCCGCCACTTTCGCGGCAAGCTGGTGTTCATGGTACGCTGATGGGGGGCTTGCTCAATACGAGTTATATATGTAAGTTATTGATTATTAACATATTTTATTAATTCGCGATAGTGTTTATTTAAGCGTGCTCAATCCAGTTTCAGGCAATAAGCCTTCGCCGCAGCGCCATAAAAAAGTGCCTGTTTCTCGCTGGCGGAGTAGCCTGCTGCAATGCGTTTAAAGGTGTTCCAGATCACCGGATACGATACGGAATCCCTGTCCGGCGGGAAGTTGCTTTCGAACATGCAACGAGCCGGCCCGAATTGGTCGATGCAGTGTTTGAACAGCGGCCCCCAGCTTGCGGCGAGTTGCGTTGAGGTCGCGGGCTTGTCCCATTTATCAAAACCAAGGCCGAGGTAGGGCATGGCCAGGCCACCAAGCTTGACGTAAACGTTCGGACACTTGGCCAGCTCCGTCATCGACGAACGCCAATTGGCAATGGCCTCGTCCTTGCGCGCAATGTAGGTGCGCGTCCACGCCAGCAGGCCACCGATGTGGTTGAGTATGATCGTGGTATCGGGAAACGCACGAGCGAGATCGGCCAGTTCCAGAATCTGCGGGTGATAAATCATCGCGTCGAAGCTTAAGCATCGCGGTCCCAGTGTGGCGAATCCCGCACGAAAATCCTTGTCCTGCATCAAGTCACGTGCATAGGTGTAGCGCGTGGTGTTCAGATCATCATCCGCATCCCACTTGGTGCTGACACGAATGCCACGAAAACGCCCGCCGCCAGCGGCGATTTGCGCATCCAGCACCTGCGCGACTTCGGCGCCCACGCTGATGTCCGCCGTACCGACGATGCCGGCACAAACCAGCGTGCTGTTGTAAGTGCTGCTCGCCGCCATCGCCGCGACGCCGTTGGCGAATTCGACTTCGCCCACCGGTGCCATCAGTGCAGAAGCATTCTTGCGATAAAACGAACCGCATTCCACGAACACTGAAGCTTTGATGTTGTGACCGGTTTGCGCTTCAGCCAAAAAATCCTCAAGGTAATAACGATTGCCTGCGCGCACCCACATATGATGGTGCGCATCAATGATCGGTAAATCGGGTTCGAGAATTTCTTCCTTGTGTTGCGACAACCATTGCAATCTGCGCACGTGCTGCTCCCGGGCCACATTGGGATCAGTATTGTGATGTCGCTTTTTGTTGGGCAGCATTTTGGTCGGCATGGGCGTCTCGCTTCTCGGTAGTGAATTCTGCGAAAGCCTAGCAGAGGCTGCGGTGGTAGGCAAACGCACGAAAGGGCAGCAACGCGAAACGGCAGCACTGAAGGCGGGCGCACGGTTTGAGTATTGGCGCAAACGGCGTGTACGCCCTGTATACTATCCGTGTGGCTCCATGCTATTCGCCGATGCCGGAGCCTGAATCGAATCGCAACACTATCATCTCGCAATGCGACCAGTATGAGAACGAAAGTAGGCACTACCGTGAGCGCATGATGACAGCAACCAGTGACAGCGTCGCGAACACACTAAGTTCTTCACAGCCACCCATGGCTGGTGGGCGGGAAGTGTCCAGGTTTCGCATGTACCTGGTCTGGACTTATTTAGGCGGCTCGACGGCGGCGCTTTTTGTTACGTGCTTTCTTATATTTCTCGGTTTTGAGTTCACGCTTCGGCAATGGCTGGACTTTCTGCTGATCGCGGCATTCGTCGTCCCCGCTTACACGGTGCCGGATGTTTATCTGATCATGCGGCAGATTCGCGGGCTTACCGGTGTGCTGGCGAAGCTGGATCGTGGCGAGACGCCCAGCACACACGATACGTCCAAAGCGATCGTCGATATGCTTAATCTGCCGTACTATTCATTCATGCGGGTGACGCTGTTCCACGGCCCGTCCGCTGCGATTCTGGTGGGAATTTGCATGTTTGCTGCGAATGATTTGTTCGGCAGCAGTTGGGCACCGTGGCAAATTATTGGCATTGTTTCGACCGTCATTTTTTTTGCAGCACCTGCTCACGCCATCTGCGAGTTTTTCATTATCGCCACGAAGCTCACCCCTGACGTTGAGCGCTTATGGCAGTTTTGCGAGCGGATCGAGCCCGCGCATCAACGCAAGCTGGTGGCGATCAGGCTCAAGAGCAAGCTGCTCTACATGTCCATATTCGTGACCTCGCTGCCATTACTTTATCTGGCAGCCACGGTGCTGTTCAAAACGGATCGTATCCTGGTCAGCCTGGGTCTGGAAGCGTCGGTGCAGCAGATGGCGCCACTGTTGATCTGGGTCGCAGGCATCGTGGTGATATGCATGATCGGCGTGCTGTCCATGTCGATTCTGACTGCGGCCGAGGTGTCACGCTCAGCAGCGCGATTGGGGCTGGCCATGCGCGCGGTTGAGAATGGCGATTTTGCAACCGATCTGCATGCCACAACCACCGATGAGTACGCGGAACTGTTCCGGGGCTTTAATTTGATGGTGGGCAATCTGCGCGAGGAAGCGAAGATACTGTCGCTGTCGCATGACCTTGCGGGCGAGTTGAATCTGGATGTGCTGCTCTCCCGCATCATGCATGCCACCACGGATCTGCTCGATGCCGATCGCAGTACGCTGTTCCTCTACGACCGCAAGACCAGTGAGTTGTTCTCAAGGGTGGCCGAAGGCCTCACCACAAAAGAGATACGTTTCCCCAGCAAAGCGGGTATCGCCGGGGCTGTCTTCACCAGCGGAAATACCGAGAATATTGCTGATCCTTACAGCGATCCGCGCTTTAACAAGGAAGTGGATCGACGCACGGGCTATCGCACGGAAAGCATGCTGACCATGCCGATTATCAATAAGGCCGATGTCTGCATCGGCGTGACACAGGTGCTTAACAAGCACGGCGGCAAATTTACCAGCCGTGACGAGTCGCGGCTGAGCGCGTTCACCGCACAGATCGCGGTGGCGCTGGAGAATGCCAAGCTGTTCGAGGACGTATTGCGTGAGAAGAACTATAACGACAGCATTCTGCGCAGCACGAGTGATGGCATCGTCACGCTAGACGCGCAGGACACCATCCTCACTGCAAACGAAGCCGCCTTGCGCATTTTTCAGCACGACCGCGAGCAGATTATCAATCGCCCGGCGCGCGAAATTTTCCACGGTGACGATGTGTGGGTGCTCAATAACATTGATAAGGTAAGAGACGGCGGCAATCGTGAAATCTCGGTTGGAGCGGAACTGAAGCTCGACAAACAAGATCCCACCTCGGTCAATCTGGCGGTCAATCCGCTGCTGGATGCTGAAGGCGAACACCTGGGATCAATGATTGTGCTGGAGGACATTACCAGCGAAAAACGCATGAAAAGCACCATGTCGCGCTATATGTCCCCTGCGGTGGCGGATCAGTTGCTGGCGGGTGGCGAATCGGTGCTCGGCGGTAAGGATCAGAAGGTATCGATACTGTTTTCGGACGTGCGTGATTTCACCACGGTATCAGAGGCGTTGGGTGCGCGCGAGACGGTGTCAATGCTCAACCAGTATTTCGAGCGCATGGTGGATGTGGTGTTGAGCAATCACGGCGTGCTCGATAAATTCATTGGTGACGCGATCATGGCGCTGTTCGGCGTGCCGTTTAATGGCGAGCGTGATGCCGATGATGCAGTCAGAGTGGCCAATGGCATGTTCGTAGCGCTGAGCGGGCTTAATATGCAGCGGGTAGCCGATGGCGTGGACGCCATCAGCATTGGCGTGGGTATTTCAACCGGTGTGGTGGTGGTTGGCAATATTGGCTCGCCCAAGCGCATGGAATACACGGTCATCGGCGATTCGGTAAACCTGGCTTCGCGTCTTGAGGGTGTTACCAAGACCTACGGTTGCAAGGTGCTGATCAGTGAGGCGACGCGGCTTGAGCTCCGCGAAAATCATCTGCTGCGCGCAATCGATCTGCTACGCGTCAAGGGCAAGACGGAGCCGGTGGCGATCTACGAAGCCATGGACCATTTCACCGAAGAGAGTTTCCCCAATCTACAGCGCGCCGTCGCGCAGTTCAATGAGGGCATACGCAGCTATCGCGCGCAGCGCTGGGGCGACGCGATTGCCTGCTTCAATGATGCGTTGCTATTGCACCCGGGTGACAAGCCAAGTAAATTTTTTCTTGAACGGGCTGCAATATTCCGGCAAACGCCGCCGCCGCGCGATTGGGATGGCGTGTGGGTGATGACGGAGAAGTAGTTGCGTGGTACCAGTCTGTGATTGTCGGCGAGTGTTCAGTCCGGCTTGATGCCGTGTTCTTTAACCACCCTGGCCCATTTCGCGACATCCTGCCGGTTGGCTTCGGCAAACTGCTCAGGTGTATTGGCTACAACAAAGGCACCCACGCTGGCCAGCCGTTCCAGTGAATCGGGTGACTTGATGATTTTGACGACTTCGCTATGTAGCCGGTTAATGATAGGGCGGGGCGTGCCGGCCGGTGCGAGCAGGCCGTAGTAGGTACTGGAGGTGAAGTTCGGGAAGCCGGTCTCATTGAGGGTGGGTAATTGGGGGAATATGGGCAAGCGGGCCATAGCGGCCACAGCAATGCCACGCAATTTGCCTGCTCTGACGTGGCCCATGAAGACACCCGTGTTAGCGAACAGCAAATCGGTTTCGCCGCCCAGCATGGCGACCACCGCCGGGCCGGCGCCTTTGAAAGGCACATGCAACACCTTGATGCCTGCTTGCTGTGCAAACAAAACCAGCGCCAGATGGCCGCCAGCGCCATTGCCTGATGATGCCCAACTGATTTTTCCGGGGTTGGCTTTGCCGTAAGCAACTATTTCCTGAGGTGTCTTTGGCTGAAAGGACGGGTGGGCCACCAGCATATTGGGCACGTCAGTGAAATTGGTAATGGGCGCGTAATCTTTGACCGGATCGTAGCCCACCTTGTCAAACAACAGCGTCGGGAACGTGTGCGTGTTGCCGGAGCCGATCAGCATGGTGTAGCCATCCGGCGCGGATTTAGCGACCAGCTCGCCTGCGATCAGCCCGCCGCCGCCGCCACGGTTTTCGTAGACTATGGGCTGGCCCAAAGTCTCACCAAGCTTGAGTGCAATGGGGCGTGCGATAACATCCGTCCCGCCGCCGGGCGCGTACGGGACGATCCAGCGTATCGGCCGGTTGGGATAATTGCCTTGCGCCAATACACTGGTGGCTGCGGAAATAACCAACGCGTAAAGCAATGTAACCAGGGTGGCCCGAATCATTTTATTTCCTCCTGAAGTTGTCAGAGACCTTGCATCAGCATGCAGCACATGGATTTTATAAGTATGTAACTATTTGATTTTAAATAATTTTATTATTTATTGCCATTGTGCTACGGTTGCTTCCTTAAGACATTCTTACCTGCGCTCACGATGGCGTCAATTGAATTTCGGTCTGGTGCAAGATTGTTGCATCATTACGTTTTCGCAATTTGATACTGGGTGAACGCCATGAATTCAGAAGGCTTTGTGCGCTGACGGTAGCAGTGGTGCGCGTGGCGCCGTTTGCCGCGCTGGCGTCGGTTTATGCCGCCAAGTGGATACACCTGATGGTTTCATCAGGCACAATGGAAACGCAGTATTCCATAGGTTGCAATACGAGCGCGAGCACAATGTTGGTGCCAGCTAAAATCGTTCGCGGGTATTTAAATCTGGAGATAGACGCATGATTTTTCGGCAATTGTTCGATCCACAGTCGTCAACCTACAGCTACCTGCTGGCGGATGAACGCACTCACGAAGCGGTGCTGATTGACCCGGTGTTCGAACAGGCGCGTCGTGATCGCGCGCTGATCGCCGAGCTGGGTTTGAAGCTGCTGACGACGCTGGAGACGCACGTGCATGCCGATCATGTTACTGGGGCGTGGCTGCACAAGCAGCGTCTCGGCAGCCGCATCGCGCTCTCTGGCGCCAGCGGTGCTCACGGTGCCGATGTGGCGCTTGCACACGGTGATCGTGTGGCATTCGGCACACGCTACCTGGAGGCCCGCGAGACGCCGGGACACACCAGTGGCTGCATGACTTACGTGCTCGACGACGAATCCATGGCCTTTACCGGCGATGCCCTGCTGATTCGCGGCTGCGGCCGCACCGATTTTCAGCAGGGCAGTGCGCGCACTCTGTATCGCTCCGTACACAGCCAGATTTTTACTTTGCCGCCAAGCTGCCTATTATATCCCGGCCACGACTATCGCGGACTTACGGTGACCAGTGTGGATGAGGAGCATCGGCTCAACCCACGGCTCGGCAGCGGCATCGGCGAAGCGGATTTCACTGGCTATATGAACAACCTGGGATTGCCGCACCCGAAGCAGATTGATGTGGCTGTTCCGGCGAATCTTCAGTGCGGACTGCTCGCTCAAGCACCCGCGCAGTCGATTGAGCCCACGTGGGCGCAACTGACATTCACCTTTGCCGGCATCTGGGAAATTGTTCCGCAGGCGCTGGAAGAGATTTCAGCTAGAGTGCAGATCGTCGATGTGCGCGAAGCAACGGAATTCAGCGGGCCGCTCGGTCACATTCAAGGTGCAGTGCTGATACCGCTGGGTGAACTGGCTGCCAGGGCCAGCGATCTTGTGCGTGAGCAGCCGGTTGTCGCTGTATGCCGCTCAGGCGCGCGTTCCGCACAGGCGTGCGTGATTTTGCAGCGCATGGGATTTGGCGATGTGGCGAATCTTGCGGGCGGAATGTTGCGCTGGCGTGGTGAAGGGTTTGGGGTTGAGGGTGGGCGGTAGTAAGGTGGCGGTGTTGCCGTGGCTGCCGGCAGGCTTGTAGGTCGGAACGCGTAGCGGTTCCGACAATCCGTGTTGGCGAAGCAAGACGTCGGAACCGCTGCGCGTTCCGACCTACGCTTGCTCAATCGGCCTTTAGATTTGCTGCCTTTGCGATCTTGCTGAAGCGCGAGCCGTCCGACTTGAGCAATGCCGTGAACTGTTCGCTGGAACCTGGCGCGACCTTCAATCCCTGACTACGCAGGTTGTCGCGTACTTCGGGCATGTTCAGCACTTTGTTGATCTCTGCATTGAGCCGCGCAACTACTGCGTCGGACGTTGCCGCCGGCACGACATAGCCGTTCCAGTTGCTGGCTTCGATTTCAGGTGTACCGGCCTCGCGCGCTGTTGGCACATCGGGGAGCATCTCTTCGCGTGTTTTCGAGGTCACCGCCAGCCCACGCAATTTTCCCGCTTTGATAAACGGCGCGGTAGAAAACA
>CANKUB010000120.1 GCA_947486575.1 Betaproteobacteria bacterium
ATGACCGGGATGGCGAAGCGGCTGCTGCGCATTGAGGGCGAACAACTGGCGCCCGGCGATCAGGTGATGCGTAATACCACGAACTACATCATGATCAACGCCAATCAGATTCCGCCGGATGCCGTCGAAGAAGTGAAACGCTGGTATCGTGAGGAGCACGTCCTGCGTCTGGGTGCGGTGCCGGGCTGCGTATCGGCGCGGCATTTTTTCGCACATTCGGGCACCCACAACAGCATCGGTATTTACGAATTGGAGCGTCCGGAAATCTGTTCGTCGGCGGTGTGGAAAGAGGCAGCGGTTACGCCGTGGACGACCAAGGTGCGTCCGTATCTGACGAACCAGTTTCGCGTGGTGTTGAAGCGCTATCAGCGGGCGGCGTAATGTGGCGTGCGGGACAAGTGTTCCCTTGTTCTGCCCGCCGCATCATTTTTTTAAACGATTATTTTATGTGTGACGCGCCGCCATCAATGGTAATTACGCAGCCGGTAGTGTAGCCGGACGCATCCGAGCACAAAAACGCCACCATGTTGGCGACTTCATCCACCGTGCCAAGCCGCCCGAATGGAAACCCCGTAACCAGTTCGCGCCAGCGTTCCGCGTTGCCGAATTGTTTTTCCGCCAGCGCGCGCCAGCGTACGACCTGACGATCAGTTTCGGTGCCGCCAGGATTGATGCCAATCACGCGGATGCCGTCCTTATGGCTATCCGCGCCCAGTGCGCGTGACAGTGCCATCAGACTGGCGTTGCCCATGCTGCCCGCGATGTAGCCTGACGAGTGACGCTCGCCAGCTGCGCCGATCACATTAACGATGACACCGGATTTCTTTTTGGCCATGCGCGCGTAGTACTCGCGTGTCAGGTTGATAAATCCCCACACCTTCAGATCCCACGATTTGCGCCAGGTTTTTTCATCAAGACTGACCACCGTGCCTTGCGGAATCGCACCGGCGTTATTCACCAGAAAATCGATATCGCCAACTTCCGCAGCCAGCTTTTCTGCAGCGCCTTCCGCGGCCAGATCGCACGGGTGGCAGGTCACAGTGACTTTATAGGCATCGGTGATTTTCTTTTTGGCCGCGTCGAGATCCGCGGCCGTGCGCGAAGTAATGTGAATGTTGACGCCTTCAGATGCCAGCACGCGTGCCGCGCCAAAGCCGATGCCGCGAGAGCCGCCGGTAATCAGCGCGGTCTTGCCCTTGAGATGGAGTTCCATGGTGAGTCCTGTTTGTAAATTGATTGAAAATTCGTGAAATTGGAGGCGCGACAATGCTAACATTTACACAGTAGTTGCGGCATACTGAGGAATCAGAGGTGCCCTACTCACGTTTATATGCATTCTCGAAATTTCGGATCACATTATCCCGGCAGTACGTTGAAAGGAATTAGCATGAACAAGATTTTGTCTGCCCTGATCGCGGGCATTTTTGCGGTAACTACCTTTGCCGCCAGTGCTCAGGCGCCGCAGCCTCCTCAAGCGCCAATAGCACCGGCTGCGCCTGCAGCGCCCCCACAAGCCCCTGCTAAGGGGGCAATGGCGGACAAGGCGGACACACCCAAGTCAGAAAAACGCAAAGCGAAGAAGGCCGCTAAAAAAGCTAAGAAGGTAGCCAAAAAAGCCAAGAAGCCCAGCAAATCGGATGCAGCAGCGCCTGGCGCAAAATAGCCCTGCTGACTTTTGCCAGCGCGTTCAATCACACGAATTTTGAGGGGCCGCCCGGTGTCAAGTGCATCGGGTGGCCCTTATATTTTGCCTATAGGGTCGAAGTATCGCCATTCATTCCCGGATTAAATTAATATGTTTAAAATCAATTGCTTAAATAGTTATTTTCCTGCCGCGAGTACGATTCTGGTGGCGCTGTGCCCTGCAGTTACCAGCGCGCAGCAAGTATCGGCAAAGGCTCCTTCGACGAGCGCAGGGCAGGCATTTCCAGCGCGCCCCATACGCTTCCTGGTTCCGGTGCCGGCCGGTTCCACCACCGATATCGTCACGCGCGTGGTCGCGCAAAAAATGAGTGATGCATTCGGCCAGCAGGTAGTCGTTGATAACCGTCCTGGCGGGGTGATGACTATTGCCACAGATCTGGTGGCAAAAGCGCCGCCAGACGGATACACCATAGCTACGTTGTTAACGCCTACGGCCGTGAATCCGTTCGTGCTGAAAAATCTGCCATACAACACCGAGCGCGATTTGCAGGCGGTGAGCCAGATGGTAGCTGTGCCGGGTGTTATGACCATGAATCCCGGAGTGCCGGCCAGCAATCTCAAAGACATTGTGGCGTTCGCCAAAGCTAAGCCCGGTTCATTGAACTATGGTTCGCCTGGGCAATTGACCTCGGGCCACCTGTCGATGGAACTGCTGAAACTGAACGCAGGCATCAACATCCAGCACATCCCGTACAAGGGTGGCGCGCCAGCCATCACGGACATGATTGCTGGACAGATTCAACTGTTGATCAGTGGCCCCCCCGGTGTGTTGCCGCATATCAATGCAGGCCGTCTCAAAGCGATAGCGACGACATCTGCCAAACGCTCTCCGGGTTTGCCTAACACGCCGACATTTATTGAAGCCGGCATGCCGAACTTTGATACGTCCGAATGGTATGGCGTGTTCGCACCGGCCAGCACACCGAAACCGGTGTTGATCAAGCTCGCCGGCGAAATTGCCCGCATCGTTAAATTGCCCGATGTATCAGAGAAATTTGCAGCCCAAGGCGCGATATCGGTGGGCAGCTCGCCTGAAGAATTCTCGCGCTTTGTCAGGGCGGAGATGGACTTGTGGGGAAACGTGGCGAAGAAGATCGGGCTGAAGCCGGACTGATCTGATGAATACGTTTTTATCTCGAATATCACTGCGTCAGATGCTGACGCTTCCCTATGTATTTCTGGTATTGCTGGCGGCTGCGGTTATTGGTTTTCTTTCATACAGAGCGGGAAGCGACGCAGTGGATACGTTGTCGGATCATGTGCTGAATGAAACGGTCGGGCGCATTTCGCAGGCCGTTGAAATGCACGTTTCAGGCTCAGAGGCGGTGCTGGAGACGGCATTCCCGACGGATGTCCCGGCGCCGATTTCCATTGCTGCAGAGTTGGATTCGCTGCGTACGCGGTTTTGGTTGGCAACGACCATTCACCGCAATCCGAACAACTACGCCTACTATGGTGATCGGAACGGGCATTTTTTTGGGTTGTAGCGATTTTCGGAGACGGAAGCGGAGTTACGGTTGCGCACTGAGAGCAATGCGCCACGCGCGATCTACAGATTCTCACGCATGGGAGGGTCTCTGAAGAGCCCGCAGCTGGAGGAGCGGCCTTATGACCCACGCGAACGTCCTTGGTACAAGGCCGGACAAAGCGCTACCACACAAACCTGGACAGCCATCTACATTGATTTCAAGACATTCAACTGGTTGGGACCCGGGCGAGGCGCGTCAATAACGTATCAGGCGAATTTGAAGGGGTCGTGGCGACAGATTTGTCGCTAGAGCATCTCAATGAATTTCTGAAGCAACTGCATTTGAGTCCCAATGGTTTTGCATTCATTGTCGAACCCGATGGCAACCTGATAGCAACTTCCCGTGGCCCGCATCTGCGCAAGGGCGTAGGCAACGACAATACGCGATTGAATGCCGCTCAAAGCGAAGACCCGCTGCTGGCGGCGACATACAAAGTGGTCAAGGGATTGACTGACGGTGGCAGCAAATCCAATAGTTCACGTACGAACTCGTTCGTGGCGCCGGACGGGAGTGTTGTGCAGGCGGGTTACGTCCGCATTCGCGATAAGGCCGGGCTGGACTGGATTGTCGCAGTTGCGGTTCCACGAAACGATTTTATGCAGAAGGTCACAGACAATATTCATAGGACAGCGATTATGGCGTTGCTGGCGTGCGCTTTGATCGTGGCTTTAGGTTTTGCCGTGTTGAATATAATTGCACGCGATCTGCGGCAATTGGCTGTGGCAGCCAAGGATATGGGAGATGGCGTCGCCCCATCCACAATGCCGATCGATCGGCACGATGAAATTGGCGATCTTGCCAAGTCTTTTGCCAACATGCAGCAACGCCTGCTGACAGACCGCTTGACTGGCATCGCAAATCGCGAAGCCATTATTCGCCGTATCGAAGATCGAATCGTCCGACAGCGGCAGCGCGGTGATAGCCATCCCTTTGCCGTCTTTTTTGTGGATCTGAATGGATTCAAACAGATCAACGATACGTTGGGGCACGACGTGGGTGACGCTGTGCTTATTGAGATAGGGCAGCGTCTGATTAAAAGTCTGCGTGAAAACGATCTGGCGGCGCGCTATGGCGGTGATGAATTTGTGCTGCTATTAGATAATGTCGATAACCGCAGCAATGCGATGGGCGCGCGCGACAAGCTGGAGCGTGTTCTTGCTCAACCGCTACAGGCATTGCTTAACGTATCACCCGAGGCCGCTTCTATTGGCGCGGGTGCCGCGATTGGAATGGCACTTTGCCCAGATGAGGGGCAGGATCTGGAATCGCTATTGAAGCGGGCTGATGAAGATATGTATTTGCGCAAGCAGGCTATTTCCAGCGAAAGTACGGACATCATTGTGTAGTGCTGTCTGAGTTTTATGGCAATGTAAAGCGCTTGCTGATCGCCTCGTCATTTGCTCGCACTACAAATCGCTCTGCATCTTCCGTAAGCAACAGACGGGCGGCCACCAGTTTATTTACAGCATCGATAACTTTGGTTACGTAGTTGGTGTGGGTACTGTAACGTTCCTGAAGCGACAGTCGAGGATCCTTGCGCGCTTCGCGCTCACTTGCCGTTGCCACGAATGGTGCAAATGAGCCGTCACGGTCACCCAGTTCGCCTTCGACATAAGGTGCTTTGTAGATATTCCATCCGGTGTAAGTGCCCAGTGGAACGGCGATATCCGGCAGGCGTATTCCTGCGATCTCATTGCCATCGGCATCGACCTTGGTGACCAGGGGACGGTACGGCTTGCTCATGTCCATCTCCGGCTTGGTCCAATCCTTCAGTACACCAAATACATTGACTTTGTGCGCTATCGCCATATTGGGTATCGCAGGAAACTGTAGCTTATCGAATGCGATCAGTGTGTTGTCGGCGATGCGCGGTGTTTGTGAAGGGGGCGGCGCTTTGCCATCCACCCACTCGGATAGCGCGATCAGCAGCGCGCGCATGGCGGGCGTCGGGCTGTGCGGGTTGCGCGGGTTTACATTGTTGCCCGGCGTTGAAGTCATCCACGCCTGCCCGGCGTGTTGCGTGCCGGCGATGAGGTAAACGCGCGCTGTGGCAGGTAGTTCCACGTCCTTGCTGCCTAGCGGGTCGGTGGTGAGCATCGACGCGCCTTTTTGCCAGTACTCGGTCGAGGTATTGCTTTCCATCCACATTGGATCAAAGCCGTCGTTGCGCAGAATGCTGTCGGTTTTGCCGGTGACCGGATCAGTCAGGCGTGCAGCGGAAAATGGAAATTCGTTCTCCGGCATCATGTGATCTTCGAACTGCGTGCTGGTGCGGCCAGGCTGGCCGAATTCTGCATTAAGGAATACACCGCCCACACCTGCCGTGTGGGCGAGTGTGCCGTCGAATACTTTACGTCCGCGCGTATCCTGATTAAAACCCTGATAAACAAAGTCACGCAGGAAACGCCCGCTTTGAGAGATGCCGAAGCCCAGTGCGGCCTTGATGCCGCGCGCAGGGTTGAGGGCGCCCTTGGCGTCTGTGCTTTCGTACTTCATGAACGAAATCAAGTCACGTGAGGCTGCCATGCCAATGCCCAGCACGCGCGGGTCTTTTGCGGGATAGTGAAACTCGTAAATTGACCCCGTAACCGGCTTGGTACCCTCCGGCAGTAAGCGGATTTCGCGGTCATTCACGTAGGCCCAGCCGGACGCGGGAATCTCCTGCCTCACATCGGCCTCGCGACGGCGCACCGAGAGTTTGGCCTGCGATTGATCTGTGGTGAAAGCGTTATGCGTCAGGCGAAAAGTTTCGCGTGCCGGGCTGCGCGTGCCGCTGACCAGCTCGTCGCGTATCGCACGCACGATGGGCATGCCGTTGTTGGTGGCGATCACCGGCTTCATGCCCATGCCGTTGTTAATGCGCGGCGCATCCGGGTCCCAGCCGCTCCACAAAATGGTGTAGCCCATGCGGAACAGCAGGCCGTTGCCGGCATCCTCCAGCGTGCGTGGATCGTTGGCATGTGCGGGCGAAGCGGGGCGCGCATCCATCAGCCGCCAGTGAATATTCTTGCGGCCGCGGTTGGTCACGTCGTAGACCAGTTTGCCGTTGCCACGCGCGCCGTCCACGGGCCGGAGCATGAAAAAATCCGCTTCATATTCGACGCGGCCTGCGGCATTGCACGGCGCTTTGTCAATGTTGACGATGACCTTGTTGCGCGGGTCAGTTGGGTCGAGTTCGCCTTTGAACGTGCCGCGCACGCGCTCATAGGCGCCGGTGTTGCCAAAGGCGGTGCCGTCGGCGAAGGACTCGACGGCGGCGATATTGAATTCGATGACGTGGGCTGAGGCATTGTTCATAAGGCAGCTCGTGAGTATGAGTAGAGTGAGGATTGCGATAGGATGTTTCAGGATTGAGGTCATGCTGTTATGTCCCGTCAGGTAGTGTTTGGAATGGGAGCATGGTGCATTTCGCTGTCTGGCGCGTGTGTTTTTTTCCAGCGCCAGTAAGCAAGGCCGATGGCGATTCCTGCTTGCACCAGCATGATAGCCGTTGCCAGCGCCGGGTTCTGGAAAAGGCGCGGTAGTATTAATTGGCCAAGAAAATCAGCACCCATGGCTTTGAGCAAGCCCGGTAATATGCCGTAAAGCAGCACAAGGTAAAAGCCGGTTGCGGCTTCCACCCGCCGTGGTTGGCGTGCCAGCGCAAAAAACTGGAAGATTGCCGCGTCGCGTGTCGCAAACAACATGACCGCGATGGGCGCCAAACCGATGTCGTACAGAAATGAGCCTTTGCCCGAACCAGCAGAGGCAAACGTAGCGCCGAGTGCAAATGCCAAACCGGTTGCTAGCGCCACCAGCCACAGCGGCAACTCTTGCAGCGCGCGCCGCCATTGAGCCCCATCGACACGAATGCGCAATCGCTGCCAGGCCGTAGCGCCGCTTTTCTCGGCAAACAGCAACACATAGCTGAAACCAGCGGAGATCACCACACCGCAAGCGAGCACGCCAAATACCGCTTGCGGATCGTTAGTCTCGCCACGTATGGCGTAGCCAGCGGAGTACAGAGCAGCAAACAGAATAAATGCCGGGATGGCCCAGGGTGTTGTGCGAATTTCGAGCTCATTACACATGGAACGGTACGCACCCAACAGCGACCACGCGGCAAACGTAGCGCTGGTGCCAAGCAGCAAATCGATGCGTTGCAACGTCATACCCCACCAGAGTACGGGCTTCTCGACATTGTCCATAATGGCCATGCCGGGCATAATCACCGCAAACAGCAGCAACACAAAAATCAGTACGCCGGATCCGCGCGTGGCCGAACCTTTGCGTGCAGCCAACACACTGGCGTTCAGCGTAAAGGCGTGCAACAAGATGGCGCTACCAATCAGGGTGGCGGCAATGCGGAAAACCGGCGTGGCCTCTTGGTTGCCAGTGGCCAAAAAGATGAGCAACAGAATCAGGCCGCCGTACCACGCAAACGCCGGTGCACCCAGGAGCTTGCCCCAGGTCATGGTCCACGGCCCGATCGCGGACATGCGCTGTGCGTCCCAGGTGCGGTCACGCGCTTCTTCAACCACGCTGGCGCCAGCGAGCTGCGTGCCCCACAGCAACACCATCGCGGCAAATCCGGCGGCGGCAGCGCGCGACAGATTGTCCAGCGCGTCGCGCGGACTGGCAGCGACGATGAGTGCGGTAATCAGCGCGATGACCAGGGGAGCGGCGAGCAGGCGATGCGTCGATAGCTCCAGCCACAGATTGCGGCGGAATTCTGGATTCATTTCGTTGCCTCCCTCAATGCCGTGGCGGGCTGCAACGTGTGCTGCACCGAGCGCAGATAGGATTGATGCAGGTTTTCGTGTTCTTCGTTGAACGAAGATACCGGTACGCCAGCGGTGACCAGAGCGCACAACACGCTGGATTGCGCGTCGGCGCCGCCCTGGATATCCAGCAACACGTCGAGCGTATTGCAGTCAATTACCTGCACGCCGGTGAGCGTTGACAGCGCGTCTTGAAGGCCCGCGTGCGCACGTGCGAGACGCACGCGGATGTGTTGTCCGCCCGTCTGCGCTTGCGCGCCCGCGAGCGGCCTGTGCTCAATGATGCGTCCGCCGCGCAGCACCAGCATGTGCGTGGAATACTCGTCAAGTTCGGCGAGAATGTGCGACGACACGATCAGTGTCATGCCTTCGTTTTTGAGCCGGGTGAACAGGCTGGCGAGTGAGTGCCGCGCTTCCGGGTCCAGCCCGGACGCGGGTTCATCCAGCAGCAGCACTTCTGGTGCGTGAACGATGGCTTGTCCAATGGCCACGCGCTGACGCAGTCCGCGCGACAGCGCCGAACAACGCTGTTCAAGACGGTCAGCAAGATCGAGCCGCGTGGCAGTGGTCATCACAGTGGCATTGAGTTTTTTCTCGGGCACACCATTGGCACTGGCGGCATGCGCGAGACTTTGCCGCACCGTCAATTGGTCATAAAGTCCAAAAAAATCCGAGAGATAGCCCATGCGTGCATGGGCCGCGCGCGGCTCTTCGAGCACGTCGATACCAGCGACTGAAATATTTCCGGACAACGGACGATCCAGTCCTGCGATGCAGCGCAGCAGCGTCGTTTTCCCCGCGCCATTCGGGCCTGCGAGTGCGGTGACGCTGCCGCGTGAGATATCAAACGACACATTGTCCAGCGCCCGCGTGCCAGGGTAGATGTAGGTGACGCCGGAGACGGCAATGGCGGTGTCGTTAGAGGTCATGGTCTGCGCTGTGTAAGCCTGACTAGTCCCACGCAGGTGCACGGCCCGACGGATCGGCGATGCGTCCATCGGCGCGTGCCAGTGCATGCAGTTGTTTCATCTCATCATCGCTCAATGCAAAATCAAACACATTGAGATTTTCAGCTTGCCGCCCCGGATTGGAGGAGCGTGGAATCGGAATCACATTCGGCTGCTGTAAATGCCAGCGCAGCACCACTTGCGCGACGGTTTTACCCTTGGCAAGCGCGATCTTCGCCACCACCGGATCCGTGATCAGTCTGCCGCGACCCAGCGGGCAGTAAGCCGTCATCGCCAGCCCCAATCGCCGTACCGCTGCAAGCAGCCTGGTTTGATCGAGATAGGGGTGATATTCCACCTGAAGATTGACAATCGGTTCAGGGCACAAACGGATCGCGTCTTCGAGCATGGCAATATTGAAATTGGCGACGCCGACATGGCGTGTTTTGCCATCGCGTTTGGCTTGCGCCAGCGCCATCATGGTTTCCGCCAGCGGCACTTTTTCAGGGCTGGGCCAATGCACCAGCAGCAGATCGATGTAATCGAGCTGCAGATTTTTCAGGCTTTCATCGACCATGCGCGCAAAATCCGCCGCGCGCAGATATTCGTGCGACACCTTGGTCGTGACAAAAATTTCATTGCGCGGCACACCCGCGGCCCGTATGCCTTCGCCTACGCCCTTTTCGGTGTGGTACTTCCACGCGGTATCAATGTGGCGATAGCCGATTTTTATTGCGTTGGCGACAAGCGCGCCGCAGTCGCCCATTTGTGAAGTGCCGAAACCCAACACTGGAATCTCTACGCCGTGGCTGTTGAAGACAGGAATGGCCATAAAAATTCCCTTTAAAAACAAATAGCTATGTAAGTATCAGTCACTTGGAATTACCCGTTGTCACCATAAAGCCCGTCTGCCATGCGCCGTCTATGGGCAGTGCCGCGCCGTTGATATGCGCGCCTGGGCCGCTGCATAAAAACACGCCGAATGCCGCAATATCCGATGGCATGATCGGCCGCTGACTCGGCTGTCGTACGCTCATCAAGGTGTGCAGCGCTTTTTCGCGGCTTACATTGTCGGCGACCATTTGTCGCGCGATTTGTCCTTCGGCATGCGGCGTCAACACCCAGCCTGGCATCAGCGCGTTGATGGTCACGCCGGTTTCGGCGCATTCCAGCGCCACGCCGCGCGTCATGCCGATAATGGCGTGCTTGGCGGTGACGTAATCAACGCGATTGGGCACGGCCATGCGGCCATGAATCGACGACATATTGATAATGCGTCCCCAGCCACGCTGCTTCATGCCGCGCATGGTGAGGCGGATGGTGTGAAACGCCGCTGATAGATCGACCGCCACCGCGCGATCCCACTCTTCAACCGGGAAATCTTCGATCTTGTGGTAGTGCCGTACCACAGCATTATTCACCAGAATGTCGACTGGCCCGAGTTGTGCTTCGGTTTCGCGCACCATGTCGGCGATGTCGGCGGCGTTGCCAACATCCGCGCCGTGATAGGCCACCTTAACGCCATGCTCTGCTGCAATCGAGGCACGCAGCTTTTCAATGGCAGCGGGTTCGCCGAGGCCATTCATCATCATGTTGCAGCCTTCCGCCGCGAATGCCCGCGCGAACGCTTCGCCGATGCCGCCCGTTGAGCCGGTGACCAGCGCTGTTTTACCTCTAAGTGAAGCCGGTGTTGCTGCCATAAGTTGATGCTCATCATGTAGCTGGAAACAGCATCGATTATAGCTTTGTCCCCGCTAGGCAACAGGATTGATGCGCTACAGCATACGGAACCCGCGCGGCATTCCAGCAAAATCAAGCCCAGAACAGCAGGGTAAATTTCACGCTTGCACGTGAGGTTGCAAGTGGGCGTATGATATCTCCAGCGTAGTCCGGAAGACCTGAATGCGGTTAGTCCGAATAGCGGAAGCTGATCCAAAATTAATTTTACAGGGAGAGCAACATGAGCGCTGTCATGCAACGGGAAGAACGGCAAACCATGAAGATCACCAAGGTCAAGGAACATATTGGCGCTATCGTCACCGGCATCGATTTGGCCGCGCCTTTGGACGCGGCAACCAAAAAGCAGTTGTATGACGCCGCCGTCGAGAACGTGGTGCTGGTGATTCGTGGGCAGGCGCATCTGACGCCCGCGCAGGTGCAGGCTGCCGGTGAAATATTCGGCGAGCTGATGGAAGATCAGAACCGGCGTTACCTTGTCGATGGCTTTCCGCTGATCAGCGTGCTAGACAATTTTCACCTGGACAGCACGGGCAAACCAGCGAAAGTTGGCACGAACTCAACCTGGCATACCGATCACACCAATCAGGAATTGCCCCCCAAGTTCACCATGCTGTACGCAGTGGCCGTGCCCGATAAGGGTGGCGCGACCGGGGTCTGCAATTCACGCGCGGCGTATGAAGCCTTGCCCGAAGATTTCCGGCGAAAAATTACGCCGATGAAAACCGAAAACACGTTAATCAGCAGTGCGCGCTTCAAGATCGCCAACCCGGATATTCTGAAGTCGCAACTGGAATCGAAAAAGCCGCCGACGATACAGCCGCTGGTGCGCACGCATCCTGAAACCGGCACCAAAGCTGTTTGGTTTCACAAGAGCAAGACAGAAAAAATCATTGGCATGACGCCGGAAGAAACGCAGGATTTTCTGCAGGACATCACCGACAGAATCACCCAGCCGCAATTCTGCTACGCGCATGAATATCAGAAGGGTGACTTGTTGATTATTGATGACCGAGCTTCGCTGCACAAGGCGGGCTTTGATTTTGATCACAGCCAGCAGCGCAGGCTGTACCGTATGCTGGTACGCGGCGACAAGCCGTATTAGAGCTACCGTTTCACGCGCGCCCGCAACGTTCTGCTGCGGGCGCACTGCTGTACCCATCACACATTTTTCGCTGTTGTGCAAAAAGCGCTGTCCATGCGAGCGCCACGGCTGCGCGTATACTCGCTCACAGCAATACGGGCAATCGGGAGGCGAGGTATGAAAAATATATTAAAAACAATAACTTGCGGTTTCATGCTGAATGTCGTGCCGGCAGGCGCGCAGGACACGGCATCGCCAGGTACGGGGCAAGCCTATCCGCACCGCCCGATACGCTGGATTGTGCCAGCCCCGCCGGGTGGCGGCACGGATGCAGTGTCTCGCATCATGGCGCCACGGCTGACAGAAATGTGGAAGCAGCAGATCGTGGTGGATAATCGCGGCGGCGCGCAGGGCAGTATCGCTACGGCACTGGCGGCAAAATCCGCGCCGGATGGCTACACCATCCTGTTCGGCTTTTCCGGACCGCTCGCGGTGAACCCGCATATTTTTCGCGAAGTCGGCTACGACGTGGCGCGCGATTTTGCAGCGCTTACGCGATTTACACAACAGCCTATGGTGATGACTGCGCATCCTGCGGTGCCAGCCAATAACCTCAAGGAACTCGCGGCTTACGCGAAGGCTAATCCCGGCAAAATCACCTTTGCATCGAGTGCATCGTTGCAGCACCTGGGTGGCGAACTGTTCAAGATCGCGGCTGGCGTGAATATGACGCACGTGCCGTATAAAGGCGCCGGCCCCGCGGTGATCGATGTGCTGGGTGGCAACGTCAGCACTATGATTTCGAATCCTACTTCAGTAGTACCGCATATCCGTACCGGCAAACTCAAGGCGCTTGGCATCATCGGCGGTACTCGCATTGACGCGCTGAAAGACGTGCCGACAGCGGCCGAAGTTGGCTTTCCCGAATTCGCCAACGTCATCGAGTGGTACGGCATGGTGGCACCCGCTGCCACCCCGCGCCCGATCATCAATCAGCTCAACGCTGGTTTGATCAAGGTGCTGATGATGCCCGAAGTTCAGGAGCGAATTCGTGCGTTGGGCATGACGCCTTCGCCGAGTTCGCCTGAAGAGTTCGATAAACAGATTCGCGCTAATCTGGCGCTGTGGGGCAAAGTGGTCAGGCAGGCGGGTGTCAGGGCGGAGTAGTTCGACCGCGCAGCGACCCCTTATCTGCAAAGTAAGCAACATGGCGAACCTGAAGAGAAAGACAAGCATATGAAATTCTGCATGACGTTATCTGCTGCAATTGCGGCGCTGAGTATCAGTAGCCATTTTTCGGGCGATGCACAGGCCCAATCGACCGTTGCACCTGCCAGTTACCCAAGCAAATCCATACGCATCATCGTACCCGTGGCGCCGGGCGGCAACGTTGATATCGTCGCGCGCACCCTTGCTGCTGAACTGACCAAGAGTCTCGGGCAGACCGTGATCGTCGAAAACCGGCCCAGTGCTGCGTCGCTGGTGGGCACGCAATTGGTGGCCAAGGCGGCTCCGGACGGCTACACGCTGCTGGCGCATTCCAGCACTTACTTTTCGGCGCCGACGATATCCGCCAACGCGGGTTACGATCCGATCAAGGATTTCGCGCCGATCACACTGACTTGCAAGGCCCCCATGTTCATGGAGGTGCATCCCAGCGTGCCCGCGCGCAACGTGGCTGAGTTGGTCGCTATCGCCAAGGCCAAGCCAGGGTATGTGTCGAACGCCAATTCTGGCAACGGCTCTACGGGGCATATGGCGGGCGAGGTGTTCGCCAGCCGTACCGGTATCAAATTTCTCAACGTGTTCTACAAGGGCAGTGCGCAGGCGGTGATTGATGTCATCAGCGGCCAGGCCATGCTGATGTTCGACCAGATCAGCACCTCGGGACCCTATGTCAAAACCGGCAAACTGCGTGCACTGGCAGTCACCAGCCTGCAGCGCGCTCCGATGTTTCCCAATGTGCTACCCATGGCGGAATCCGGTTATCCTGGCTATGAAGACGTCACGTTGAATTTTTTACTGGCGCCTGCGGGCACGCCGAAGGAAATCGTTTCCAGACTGCACGCGGAAGTGGCAAAAGCCTATCAACAACCGGAACTGATCAAGCGCTTTACCGAGCGCAGTATTCAACTGCAGGCAAGTTCGTCGCCGGAAGCGTTTGGCGAGACGATTAAATCCGAAGTAGCGCGGCTATCCAAGGTGGCGCGGGATGCGGGGATTAAGGCGGAGTGAGGAAGGCGCAGAGCGAGAGGTGATTTGGCACGGGAGCCGTTTACAGACTACGGGACGACTCGCTTAATCGACCCAAATCCGCCGTTCAACTTTTCGGATCAACTCGACTGAACGCTTATCGTCCAAGGGAGAGGGTCCGACCCTAAACACAAGGGAATCGGGAAATAGTCTGCGTCGTATCGAGTCATCCCAGGCGGGTACCCGACAGGCAGGAGAATACGAGGGCAAGCGGCGGACGAAGTTTCCCTCAGGTGCGTCATCAACACTGTCTGCAATCGGTCTAGCCCTGCCCTTTACCCATAAATATTACTAACTCGAATCTAAACCTTGTATGAGGGAGAAACCTTCGCACAGCATTTGCAGAACCTGATAACCCTTCCACATGAGTTGGTGTCCTGGGGGCGAATCTTTGTTGCGCCCAAGATAGCC
>CANKUB010000121.1 GCA_947486575.1 Betaproteobacteria bacterium
AAGGAATCGGCAAGAACAAGGACGCTGCCGCGAGGTTTGCCTTTAGCAAACGGCGGCGAATGGCGTTGGGCGTGTGTTGCGTCATAGTCAGCACCCTCATCGCTGCACTTCCATTGATTTAACAGCTTCGCGAAGTGGAAACTATAGTTCGAAGTATACTCTGAACCGCACTGCTCGCCATTCGATAGACAACAACTCGCGCTTCAACGACGCTTATCTGATCGAAACCAGAGAATCGCGAAGCACATACGCATCCTTTTCAGAATAGAATACCGGCGTGAACACGCTTGCCCTGACACATAACGCACCGCGCGTGAAACGGCACGCCTTGGGCTTGTTGATCGTTCTGGCGACCCTTGCGCTACTTGTTGCGGAAGTGACCCACCGCGCTGGCACATTGTCTGGCCTGGAAAACACCTATTCTGACTTGTGGCATCGGCTCAGTGGCGTCCGCTATGCGCCAAAGCATACTGCATTGGTAGTCGTTGATGAAGCTTCCCTCTCGCGTTATCCGGATGATCCATTGGTATTCTGGTCGCCGTTGTTTGCTAGGGCGGCGGCCACACTGCGCGAAGCCGGGGCTTCTGTCATTGGCATAGACTTTTTATTCTCCATCACCCCTGAAAAATGGTTTGGCAAACTCGATCTCCCTAAAACCGAAGCTCTGCAGCAATATGACCTGCAATTCAGGCAAGAATTAAATTACGGTAAAAGTATACTGGCGGGATCAGTCGTACGGGGTGAACCAGACAAGGAGGACAGCCTGTTGCTGCCGCATATGGATTACCTGTTGTCTTTGCCTAACACCGATTTGCTGGCAGGTGTTGGACTGGCTGATCTTTACCCGGATGAAGACGGCATCTTGCGAAATTTCACCCTGGCGCCGACTGCAAAATTGCCAAAAGAAGTGTTGTCCGGAGCGCCGCGACTGAGTTTTGGCGCACTTCTGGCCACGCGTGCTGCGGGACTCAATCCTGCTAATCCGAATTTGAACATCGGCGGTTTCGCGCTCACCGCTGATAGCCGCCATTTGGTCAGCTATACAGGCCCCAGCGGAACGATACCGCGGCTTTCGTTCTACCAGCTGCTGGAGAAAGACGCGCTGCACAATCCCGCGGTGCAAGCGATGCGCGGAAAAATAGTCATCATCGGCGCTGACTACTTTGGCTCGAACGACCTGCATGCAACGCCTTATGGTAGTTCACTCGCAGGACGCACACGCACCGCAGGCATGGCGGGACTGGAAATACACGCCAATATCGTTGAGACCCTGTTATCTGGTCAGACGACGTCCCCTGTATCCAACATACTGCGTTGGGCAGTCAATGCAATAGTTCTCTTGCTGGCGATAGGGATTGGCTTGCGGACTTCGCCCTGGACAGGGTTGGCCGGAACCCTGACCGGATCGTTGGTTGCCATAGCGATAGGCTATGCAGCCTTTCGACATTTTCTTCTGTTTCCAGCGGCGCAACTACAACTGGGACTCATCGCGGGCTTTTTCATGCTATTAGGCTTGCGCCTGACGCGTGAGGAACGTGACAAGGCGCGCATACGCAACATGTTCAACGGCTACGTGTCCGATGACGTGGTGGAAATGCTGCTCGCCAGCGGGCAGCGGCTGGATCTCAGCGGGCAATCTATGAACATCACAGTGCTGTTTTCTGACATCCGCAGCTTCACCACCATCTCGGAGAAATTAAGCGCGAACGAGACGGTTGAGTTTCTCAATGTGTATTTTGAGCGCGTCATCAACATCATTCAGGCCGAAGGCGGTCGCATCGATAAATTCATCGGCGACGCGGTGATGGCAGAGTTTGGAGTGCCCTATCCGTTTGAAGATCATGCGGTGCGCGCGTTGCGGGCCGCCGCTGCCATGCGCGTGGTGGCGGAGGAATTCAAGGGCTGGATGCGTAACCGATTCCCGGATAGAGATATTCCGGAATTTGGCATAGGCATCGGCATACACAGCGGCAACGCGGTAGTGGGCAACCTGGGTTCAGCCAAGCGCATGGAATATACGGCGATTGGTGACACGGTGAACGTTGCATCGCGACTTGAGGGCGAGACAAAAACCATGAGTTGCGTTATCGTCGCCAGTGCAGCCACCGTGCGTGCAGCGGGTGATAATGTCATCACAGGTCGCCACGACACGCTTAAGGTCAAGGGACGTTCCGAGCCAGTTGAAGTCTACGAAATAATCAAAATAGCGGTATAGGAGAAACTCATGCAATTCATTAAACTGATTCTGATCACCCTGCTTTTGGCATGTTCTAGCGTGCAAGCCGATGTCGGCATGATCACGCAGCTTAGCGGCGAGGCGTCGATTGCCGGTAGCAGCGGTTCGCAAGCGGCCGTGCCATTTTTGAAACTTGCGACTGGGGACAAGATAACGCTTGCCAACGGCACGCGACTGCAGATCGTTTATTTCGGTAATGGCCGGCAGGAAGTCTGGAAAGGCGGCGGGCAAATCGAAGTGGGAGGCCTCGAAAGCAAGAGCGCGCTCAAGCCCGATGTATCGCAACTACCGCCTTTGGTGGTTAATCAGCTCGCCAAAACACCCGCTGCCGGACAGCAAGGCAAGGCAGGCATGGTGCGCGTGCGATCACTGGGCAACCCGGATGCGGCAGCACATCTGGATAAGCAATATGCCGATCTGAAGCGCAACGCCGCTGCGGGGGATACGACACCAGAGGTCTACCTGCTTTCCGGCTTGGTTGAACTCAAGGAATTTGCGCGCGCCAAGACTCTGCTAAGCGATCTGTCAGGAAAAACAGGTTACAAATCGGTGGTAGAGCATTTCACACCAGTGGTCAATGCGGGCGCGGCGAGCAAATAGTCACTCCACCTTCAACCCGCTGCTCCTCACCAACCCGCCCCACTTCACCAATTCGCTTTTGAGATAATCGCCGAACGCCTCCGGCGAACTGCCGATCACGTCGATGGCTTCCTTCTCGAATGCTTGCCGCAAGTCGGGCGCGCTCAGTGCCCGCAGCACTTCTGCATTGATTCTTGTAACTATTTGTTTTTGAACATTTTTTGGTGCGGCCAAACCATACCAGTTGGCAATGTCGTAGCCTGCCAGTGTTTCGGCAATCGCTGGCAAATCGGATAATGCGGCTGCGCGTTTGGCCGATGTCACACCCAGCGCGCGCAGTTTGCCGGTTTTCACAAATTGACCGGCTGTGCTCCATGCGAGAAATGACAACTGCGCCTGCCCTGCAATCAGATCAATCATCGACGGCGCAGCGCCTTTGTACGGCACATGCAGAATCTGCGTACCCGACAGGTTCTTGAATAATTCAAGACAAAGGTGCCCGGCACTGCCACTACCAGCCGATGCCAACACCAGATTGTCACGCTTTATTTTTGCCTGCGTGATGAGCGCACCGATCGATTTCGCTGGCAGCGATGGATGAGCGAATAACACCAGCGGCGTTCTTACCACCAGCATGACGGGCTCAAAATCCTTGATGGGGTCGTACGGCAGTTTGGGATACAAAGCGGGGTTGACCGCATATTGTGCGGGCAACGCGTATACAAGCGTGTAGCCGTCCGGCGCGCTTTTCGCCACGAACTCCATCGCCAGCGTGCCGTTGGCACCACCGCGATTGTCGACAATCACTGTCTGCCCGAGGTTTTCAGTCAGCTTCTGCGCCAATGCGCGTGCGTGCAAATCCGTGCCGGCGCCGGGCGGGTATGGCACTACCAGGCGAATACTTTTGGCAGGATACGGCTGCGCCAGCGCGAACGCACTGATGGTCGCAAGCACCGCAGTGCATGTCAGCAGGCACAACGATGCGTTACGCATTCGCATTGACCCCTTCAAGAATCCACACTAACCCTGTCAAGCCCGCGCAGGCGGGAACCCATAACGCAGTGGCACTTGATGCGCTGCGTGGATTCCCGCCTTTACGGGAATGACGGTTGGACGTTTTCGATTTTTTGCACACATCACATTTTATTGCATCGTACGAGATTCCCATAACCGTGCGTATCCGTTGACACCTTCGCGGCACCGTCTCAAACTCGCAACTCCACGGAGGAACTCACTTGAATATCGATATCCACGCACACTATGTGCCGCAAGCGCTGCTTGATGATCTGGTTGCGAAACGGCATGGTTTTTCATCAGTCAAGACCACCGCCGAAAAGAGCGCCATTCGTGTTGCATTCAATCACGAGGAGCCCAAGCGCCCGGTCATCCCTGCGATGAGCGACGCAGCGTTACGCCGCCTTTGGCTTGAGGAACAAGGCATCGACAGGCAAGTCGTTGCGGGCTGGGTCGATTTGTTTGGCTACAGCCTCGCGCCAGACGAAGGTGCCGACTGGGCACGCTTTCTGAACGAGCACATGCTGAAGGGTATTACCCAGGTCGAACGCTTTGTACCGCTGGCCACCGTACCGCTGCAATCAGGCAAGCTCGCTGCGCGCGTGCTCGAAGACGCGCTTAACACGGGTTTTCATGGCGCGATGATAGCCACGCAACCCAAAGGCCAAGGCGGCGCACTGGACGATCCTGATCTCAATCCCTTCTGGGAATTGGCGAACGCGCGCAAAGCCACGATTTTCATCCACCCAACATTCGGTGCGGGTGACGAGCGGCTCAAGGGCTACGGGCTGGTGAACGCACTGGGCCGCATTACCGATACGACTATTGCCGTATCGCGGCTGCTGTATTCCGGCCATCTGCTGAAATATCCAAACATGAACCTGGTTATCGCGCACGGCGGTGCGGCCTTGCCGATGGCGCTCGGGCGGCTGCGATCCAGCTATGCCTCGGCGCCTGCGGGGCGCACCGACCCCGTGGCAGGCTTCAACAAACTGTATTTCGACTCGGTGGTTTACGATAAAACCACACTACAATTCCTGTGCAACATGGCGGGCGCGTCCAAAGTGATGATGGGTACCGATCAGCCGTTTGCCAACGCGCAGCAGATGCCAGTGCAGTTTATTCAGGATTGCTGTGGCGTCAACACCGCCGACAGCAAAGCCATACTCGGCGAAACGGCCGCCAGAGTCTTCAACATCAGGAGCGCATGACCATGCCCACGGTAGCAATGACAGTCAACGGTAAATCCGTCGCAGGTAATGTTGAGGGACGCACACTGCTGGTGCAGTTTTTGCGTGAGCATCTGCAGCTAACCGGCACCCACGTCGGCTGCGACACCAGTCAATGCGGCTGCTGTACGATTCATCTAAACGGCAAGGGCGTGAAGTCCTGCGCTGTGCTGGCGCTGGCATGCGAGGGCGCTGATGTCGTCACCATCGAAGGTCTTGCAACGGGTGGCACGGCGGACGTCAAACTTCACCCGATGCAGGAAGCCTTCCGCGAACACCATGGCCTGCAATGCGGCTTTTGCACGCCAGGCATGATCATGTCGGCAGTGGATATGGTCAAGCGCAAGGGTCACGATCTCGACGAAAAAGCCATCCGCAAACAGCTCGAAGGCAACATCTGCCGCTGCACCGGTTATCACAATATCGTGCTCGCCGTGCAGGCGGGCGCCGCTGCAATGAAAGGCAATTGATATGTACGATTTTGCCTATCTCAAGCCTGCAAGTCTCAGCGATGCGGCGAATCAGCTTGCCAGCCCGGACAGCAAATTGCTCGCGGGCGGCATGAGCCTTATTCCCAGTCTGAAACTGCGGCTGAACCGCTACGCTACACTGGTTGATCTGGGGGCCCTGGCAGACCTCAAAGGCATCCGGCGCGAAGGCGATGCGCTGGTCATCGGTGCCATGACGCCGCACGCCGAAGTTGCCGCCAGCGATGAAGTGCTGACGGTGCTGCCTGCGTTGGCCTCCCTGGCTGAGGGCATTGGTGATCCGTTGGTGCGCAACCGTGGCACGCTCGGCGGCTCCATTGCCAATGCCGACCCTGCAGCAGACTACCCTGCGGCTGTCGTCGGCCTGGGTGCAAGCGTCATTACCAACCGGCGTACCATTACCGCCGATGATTTTTTCAAGGGTGTATTTGAAACAGCGCTGCAGCCGGATGAAATCATCACGGCGGTGCGCTTTCCGATTCCAAAGCGAGCCGCATACGCCAAGTATCGCCAGCCTGCATCACGTTTTGCGCTGGTTGGTGTATTTGCAGTGCAATCAGCCAATGGCGTGCGGGTTGCGGTAACGGGCGCTGCACCGTCGGTTTTTAGACTTGCTGCCGCAGAGGCAGCATTGATCAAGCGATTTGCAGTCGCCGCGCTGGACGGCATCACGCTCGATACGGAAGGATTGAACTCGGACATCCACGCCAGTGCTGAATACCGCGCACACGCCGTAGTCGAAATGACAAAGCGCGCAGTTGCCGCCGCTTTGAAATAGCCGAATCATCATGTCCATCTCAGCCACAAGCCACAAAATCGGCGAACCCGTACGCCGCCGCGAAGACCAGCGCCTGCTCACCGGCAAAGGGCGATTCAGCGACGATGTCAATCTGCCCAATCAGGTCTACGCGGCCATGCTGCGTTCACCCCATCCGCACGCGCGCATACGTGCCATCGACAGCGGCAAGGCGCTGGCAATGCCCGGCGTTATTGCTGTATTCAGCGGCTCGGACTTTATCGCCGATGGCATGCAGCCGATACCCTACAATCAATTCACGTTGCACCCTGCAGAAATGCAGTTACCCAATAGTGACGGCACGCCAGCATTCACGGCGCCCTGCTACTCGATCGCCATAGACAAGGCGCGGTACGCTGGGGAAATCATCGCGATCGTCATCGCGAAAACCGTCAATCTTGCCAAAGATGGCGCAGAAGCCATAGAAGTCGATTACGAGGTGTTGCCTGCCGTCACCGGGACCATTGCCGCCGCCGATTCGAAGGCGCCGCGCCTGTGGGACGACGCCCGCTCAAACGTGTGTGTGGATGCCGACGTCGGCGCAAAAGATGCGACGGCGGCGGCGTTTGCGCGAGCCGCCCATGTCGCAACATTGACTACCTGGATACAAAGGGTGACTGGGGTGCCGATGGAGCCGCGCGCAGCAGTCGGTGAATACGATGCCGCGACGCAACGCTACACATTACATGCGGGCAGCGGCGGCGCGGTACGTCTCAAAAAAGACCTCGCGCTGATATTCGACACGCCCGTAGAAAAAGTGCGCGTGCGGATGGACGACGTGGGCGGCAACTTCGGCACGCGCGGCATGATCTACCCTGAGTTTGCGTTGGTGCTGTGGGCGGCCAGACGCGTGGGACTGCCGGTTAAGTGGACGTGTGATCGCAGCGAGGCTTTTCTATCCGACTTTCAGGGCCGCGATCTTGCAGTGACCGCAGAACTCGCGCTCGATAAAGAGGGTACTTTTCTGGCCATGCGCGGCTCGAACATTGGCAACGCCGGTGGACACACCGGCAGTTACACGCCGCTGCAAAAGGGCGTGGAAATCATGTCCAGCCTGTATCGCATGCCTTGCGCCAATTTCCGCGCGCGCGCTGTGGTCAGCAACACCACGCCGACACGGCCTTACCGCAGCTCGGGCAGACCGGAGGTGATGTTTGTGATGGAGCGGCTGATCGATATCGCTGCGCGCGAATTCGGCTTTGACCGCATTGAACTGCGCCGGCGAAATCTCCTGAAATCAAGCGAGCTGCCCTACACCAACCCCTTCGGCATGCTCTACGACAGCGGCGACTACCACGCCGCCATGGATAGTGCGTTAAAGCTCGGCGACTGGGCGGGATTTGCCGGGCGCCGCGCTGACACTAAAGTGCGTGGCAAGCTGCGCGGCATAGGGGCTGCCAACTACGTTGACACAGCCACTGGCGCACCGCGTGAACGGGCGGAGATCACCGTGCACCCTGACGGTAATGTCGATCTCGTTCTCGGCATCATCTCCAATGGCCAGGGCCACGAAACCAGCTTCGCGCAGTTGGTGCACGAATGGCTGGGTGTACCGCTCGACAGCGTGCGACTGATTACCGGCGACACCGACATCGTGAGTGTCGGCGGCGGCACGCATTCCGGACGCGGCATGCGCATGGGCAGTGTGGTGATCTGGAACTCGGCCAATGAAATTATCGCCAAAGGCAAACGCATCGCCGCGCGCCTGATGGAATGCGACCCCAGCGTGATCCGTTTCGCCGATGGCCGTTTCGCCATAGAGAACGATGGTCAGGCGAAAAGCATTTTTGAAATTGCGGCGGCTGCAGAACAACTCAAGGATTTGCCCGATGATCTGCGCGGACCATTGGCGGCATTCAGCGACGAATCCTTCAACGAAGCGAGCTTTCCCTACGGCTGCCACGTGTGCGAAGTCGAGATTGACCCCACGCTCGGCACGCTGGAGATCATCAAGTATTCCGCCGTGGACGATGTCGGGCGCGCGGTGAATCCCATGATCATTCACGGTCAGGTGCATGGTGGCATCGTGCAGGGAGTGGGCCAGGCCTTGATGGAGCAGTGTTACTATGATCCCGCCAGCGGCCAGCCCCTCACCGGCTCTTTCATGGATTACGCCATGCCGCGCGCAGATAATTTTCCGTTCTTTGATACCGAAATCAGTGAAGTGCCCTGCACCACGCACCCGCTGGGTATGCGGCCTGCTGGCGAAGGCGGAACGACTCCCGCATTGGGCGTGGTGATCAACGCGGTAGTGGATGCTTTGGCAGAGTACGGGGTAACGCACATCGAAATGCCAGCCACACCGGAGCGCATCTGGCGAGCGATACATGGTAAATCAAATTAAATATGCCATTTGAAATCAATAGTTTATGAACTTTTCTCTGCGTGTAATTGCGGTTGCCACACTCGCGTGTGTCAATGTTGCGCACGCACAGACTCCTTCGACTGGCTCAGCGCAAAGCTTTCCCGTCAAACCCATCAGGCTGATTGTGCCCTTCCCACCGGGTGGTGGCACCGACGCCACCGCGCGCATCCTGACACAGGCACTTGCGGAAACCGCTGGCTGGCAAATCGTGGTTGAAAACCGCGCCGGGGCGACCGGCCGCATTGGCACCGAACTCGCTGCCAAGGCCGCACCCGACGGCTATACCTTGCTGCTCGGCACGGCAGGCCCCAACGTCATTCTGCCCGCCACCAGCGCGAAATTGCCTTATGACACGATCAAGGATTTCGCTCCCATCAGCCTGATTGATTCCGCTGACTACGCGCTGGTGGTTCACCCATCGATGCCGGTGAGAACCGTTAAGGATCTGATCACCGCCGCACAAAATCGGCCCGGTCAGATTGCATTCGCGTCGGCAGGAAATCTATCCGTGGCGCATCTGGCAGGTGAATTCTTCCGTCAGCAAGCCAGGATTGATATCGTGCATGTACCGTACAAGGGCGGCGGGCCAGCCGTGATTGCAACGCTGAGCGGCGAAACAGCAATTTATTTCGGTGGCCCCAGCGTGGTGCAACAATCAAAGGCGGGCAAGTTGCGCGCACTCGCCACCACCGGCGCCAAACGCTCAAAGATATTTCCCGAACTGCCTGCCATTGCCGAAGCCCTGCCCGGCTATGCCATCTCACAGTGGGTAGGCTTACTTGCACCCGCAAGCACTCCGCGTGAACTGGTCACACTGCTGCACACTACGCTCGTCAAAGCCGTAACCACACCCAAGGTCATGCAACAGTTTGCGGCGGCAGGCTCACAGCCCGTAGCCAATTCGCCGGATGAATTTGCGGCACACATCAAATCTGAAATTGCCAAATGGTCAAAAGTGACCAAGGGTTTCAAAGTGGTTCTGGACTAGCGAGGTAACTGGCATGTCCCTCACAACCAGCAGCAACCGTATTGGGCAACCCGTTCGCCGCAAGGAGGATCTGCGGCTAATCACGGGTCAGGGACGCTATAGCGACGACGTGAATTTGCCTCACCAAGTGCGCGCGATCATGCTGCGCTCGCCGCACGCGCACGCGCGCATCCGTTCAATCGATACGCGCAAAGCGCTCACCATGCCCGGCGTGCTCGCGGTTTTGACAGCAACTGAAATGCTTGCCGATGGCCTACAGCCCATGCCGCACAAGCCGCAATCCAATAGTCCGGCGGAGCCGCAACTCATCAATCGCGACGGCTTCGTGGAATTCGATGCCCCACACTACCCGCTTGCCGTGGGAAAAGCACGTTACGCTGGCGAGGCAATTGCCGTGGTAATTGCACAAACCATTGATCAGGCCAAAGACGCGGCCGAGCAAGTTGAAATCGATTACGAGGTGCTGCCCGTCGTGACGGCAACCGCAGCGGCTGCGCAATGCGATGCCCCCCGACTTTGGGACGGACCGTCCAACGTGACACTAGATGCCGATGTGGGAGACAAAGCGGCGACCGAGGCAGCGTTTGCCCGTGCTGCACACATTGCGAAGTTTGAAACATGGATACAGCGCGTCACTGGCGTGCCGATGGAACCGCGTGCCGCCGTGTGCGAGTACGATGCCGCGACCCGGCGTTATACATTACACGCGGGTAGCGGCGGTGCGGTGCGACTAAAGCAGGATCTCGCGCTGATGCTCGACGTGCCTGAACAATATGTGCGCGTGCTGATGAACGATGTCGGCGGCAACTTCGGCACCCGCGGTATGATTTACCCGGAGTTTGCGCTGGTGGCCTGGGCTGCCCGGCGCGTAGGCCGCCCGGTAAAATGGCTGTGTGATCGAAGCGAAGCTTTTCTCAGCGATTATCAGGCACGAGATCTGGCGGTGACTGCCGAACTGGCCCTCGATAAAGACGGCAATTTTCTGGCGATGCGTGGCTCAAATATCAGCAATCAGGGTTCGCACCCCACCAACTACGGTCCGCTCAAAAAAGGCGTGGAAATCATGTCCAGCCTTTACCGCGTGCCCGCCGCGCACTTTCGCGCACGCGCCGTGGTCAGCAACACCATGATCACGCGCCCCTATCGCAGCGCCGGACGCCCCGAGGTCATGTATGTGATGGAGCGGCTGATCGATATCGCCGCACGGGAATTCGGCTTTGACCGGGTTGAACTGCGAAGGCTTAATTTGCTGAAGTCTGCTGAGTTGCCCTACACCAATCCGTTCGGCATGCTCTATGACAGCGGCGACTACCCTGCTGCCATGGAAAGCGTGCTGAAACGCAGCGACTGGTCGAACTTTCCGGCGCGTCGCGCAGAAGCCAAAACGCGCGGCAAGCTACGCGGCATTGGCGTCGCCAATTATGTCGATACGGCTACTGGGGTTCCGCGCGAACGTGCCGAAATCACCGTGAATTCCAATGGAACGGTGGACGTCGTGCTCGGCATTGTCTCCAACGGCCAGGGCCACGAAACCAGCTTTGCGCAACTGGTGCACGAATGGCTGGGTGTGCCGCTCGACAGCGTGCGGCTGATCACCGGCGATACTGACATCGTAAAAGTCGGCGGCGGTACGCATTCCGGACGCGGCATGCGCATGGGCAGTGTGGTGATCTGGAATTCAGCCAATGAAATTATCACCAAGGGCAAACGCATCGCTGCACGTCTGATGGAGTGCGATCCCAGCGTAATCCGCTTTGAGCAGGGGCGCTTTCTGGCAGCGGGTTCTGATCGCTCAGCGAGTTTGTTTGAAGTCGCAGCCGCAACAACGCAACTCATTGATTTACCTGAAGATCTACACGGGCCACTGACGGCCTTCAGCGACGAGATATTCAATGAAGCGAGTTTCCCCTACGGCTGCCACGTGTGCGAAGTCGAGATCGACCCCACCCTCGGGACGCTGGAGATCATCAAGTATTCCGCCGTGGACGACGTAGGCCGCGCAGTGAATCCCATGATTATTCACGGCCAGGTGCACGGTGGCATCGTGCAGGGCGTCGGCCAGGCACTGATGGAGCAGTGTTATTACGACCCGGCCAGCGGCCAGCCGCTCACTGGCTCATTCATGGATTACGCCATGCCGCGCGCTGACAATTTTCCGTTCTTTGATACCGAAATCAGTGAAGTGCCCTGCACCACGCACCCGCTGGGCATGCGGCCCGCAGGCGAAGGGGGCACTACGCCCGCATTGGGCGTGGTGATTAACGCCGTGGTGGATGCTTTGTCAGAGTACGGCGTGAAGCACATTGAAATGCCGGCGACGCCGGAACGTATCTGGCAAGCCATACGTTCCGCACAAAAATAAAGCCTTAAACCGGCAATCCCAACACGTACCGCGACATGATATTTCGCTGCACTTCGCTGCTGCCACCCGCTATCGTGCCGGGACGTGACATATAGAACGTAGTCATCACGTCCACCTCGACCGGGGTATCTTCACTGCCATAATTCTGCACGCCATTCAGCACAGCCTCCTCCGCCCCGGTTTCTATCAGCAATTCAGACAAACGCTGCCACGCTTCCTGACTCCATATCTTCAGCATCGATACGTCAGGGCCGACCTGCTCGCCGCGCTTCACCTGCTCGATAAACCGGCCATACAGCGAAGCAAGGTCTTCAATATCGAGCTTCAACGCCGTGTAGCGGTCGAGAAAGCCCTGATCCGCAAACAGTCCGCGCGCCTGCGCCACCATCTTCAGACGCTGCAAGGCATAGGCCGGTCGGCGTGGGCTGCCGATGGCGAGTCGCTCAAAGCCCAACAGCGCCTTGGCCACTGTCCAACCCTTGTTGAGCGCGCCAACCAGGTTGGCCTTGGGCACACGCACGTTGTCGTAAAACACCTGACAGAACTCCGCGTGTCCGGCGAGATTGACGATGGGCCTCAGGCTGATGCCCGGCGTCTTGAAATCGACCAGAAAAAGACTGATGCCTTCTTGCTTTTTGACATCCGGATTGGTACGCGTGAGCACGTAACAATGCGTCGCATCCTGCGCGAGCGACGTCCAGATTTTCTGGCCGTTGATAACAAAGTCGTCGCCATCGGGAACCGCGGAGGTGCGCAGGCTGGCCAGATCAGAGCCGGAATTCGGTTCCGAGTAACCCTGGCACCAGATGTGTTCACCCGACAACGCACGTGGCAGATAAAACTTCTTTTGTTCTTCTGTGCCGAAGTGCATAAGAATGGGACCGATGTGCGTGATGCCCTGATCCGGCGGGCGCGCAACCCCATGCCGCTCCATTTCCTCAATGAAAATAATCATCTTGCTGGCATTGAGGCCCATGCCACCCCATTCCACCGGCCAGCCCGGCGCAACCCAGCCTTTTTTGTATAGCTGTCCCCACCACCCTTGCATTTCATCCCAGCGCGCACGGCGCAGTATGTAGCGCAGCTGTTCGGGATATTCGCTCTCGAAAAAGGTGCGCACGTCGGTGCGAAAAGCGTCGTCCGTCATGGCGTTGTAGTCGCGTGCCATCGTGAATCTCCAGAGTTGTCCGCCACATTCTAGCGCAGCCCTCGGCCCTGCAACCATTGAAAATTTCCGCCTTCGCGCCTGACAATTCAGTCACACGAGTCACAGGTTGCGGACTTTTTGCCACGGGCAAGTAGTCCGCCTATTACAATGCCAAAGTAAACCGTAAGCAGATATCCAAAGGATCAACGTATGAACGTCGTAAATCAATCAGTTGCCGAGGCGCCAGCCGCCCAAACCGACCATGCGCTGGTGACGCAGTGGCTCGACAAACTCAATGTGGCGCTGCACAGCCGAAGCCCGACCGCGATTGCCGCCCTGTTCATGGCGGACGGCCATTGGCGCGACATGTACGCCTTTACCTGGACTATCACGCCCTGCCAGGGCGCAGACAAAATCGCCACCTTGATGGTAGAGAAGCAGGCTACCACCAAGGCGCGCGGCTTCACACTCGCGGGAGGGCGCACACCGCCGCGCCGCGTAACACGAACTGGCTACGACCTCATCGAGGCCATTTTCCAGTACGAAACAGAAATCGGGCGTGGCTACGGCGTTGTGCGACTGCTCGCAAAGGAGCCTGCCAAAGCCTTTCAGATCATGACCAATCTGCACGAGCTCAAAGGCCATGAAGAAAAGGTCGGCAAGCTGCGGCCCACCGGAGAGGCTTATTCACGCAACTTCGGTGGCACCAACTGGAAAGACCAGCGCATAGCGAGTCAGGCCTACACGGATCGTGAACCCACCGTATTGGTTGTCGGCGGCGGACAGGCCGGCCTTACCGTCGCCGCTTCATTGCAGCACCTGGGCGTCGATACCCTGGTGATCGACCGGCTACCGCGCGTGGGCGATTGCTGGCGCACGCGCTATCACTCGCTGGCGCTGCACAATCCCACGGATTACAACCACTTGCCGTACATGCCCTTTCCGCCGAACTGGCCGGTGTATTTGCCCAAAGACATGATCGC
>CANKUB010000122.1 GCA_947486575.1 Betaproteobacteria bacterium
ACCAACGTTGACCTGGGCAAGAAAATCCTCGCCGAATCGGGTCTGCCGATTCTTTCTGCAAACAACATGGCGGACGCGGCGCAGAAGGCCGTTGAAGCAGTGAAAAAGGCCGCCTGATCATGTCCATACTTATCAACAAAAACACGCGCGTCCTGACGCAGGGCATCACCGGCAAAACAGGGATGTTCCACACCAAAACCGGCAAGGAATACGCCAACGGTGCCGCTTGTTATGTGGCCGGTGTCACGCCGAAAAAGGGTGGTCAAAAATACGAAGGCATCCCGATTTTTGAAACGGTGAAGGAAGCCAAGGCGGCTACCGGCGCCAATGTTTCTGTGATCTACGTGCCGCCCCCGTTTGCCGCTGCCGCGATTGACGAGGCGGTTGACGCGGATATGGATTTGGTGATTTGCATCACTGACGGCATACCCGTGCGCGACATGATCCGCACCAAATACAAAATGATCGGCAAGCGCACGTTGTTGATCGGGCCGAACTGCCCGGGCGTGATCACGCCGGACGAGGTGAAAATCGGCATCATGCCGGGGCACATACACAAGCGCGGGCCGATCGGCGTGCTGTCACGCTCCGGCACGTTGACTTACGAGGCCGTCGGCCAGTTGATGGAAGTGGGGCTGGGACAATCATCGTGCGTCGGCATCGGCGGGGATCCGGTCAATGGCATGAAGCACATTGACGTGATGAAAATGTTCAACGACGATCCGCAAACCGAAGCAGTGGTCATGGTGGGCGAAATCGGCGGCTCGGACGAAGAAGAATGCGCGCGATGGGTCAAGGCCAACATGAAAAAGCCGGTGATCGGTTTTATAGCGGGTTTGACTGCGCCACCGGGCAAACGTATGGGCCACGCGGGGGCGATCATTTCCGGCGGCAAAGGTACGGCTACAGAAAAAATTGAAGTCATGGAAGCATGCGGCATCAAAGTCACGCGCAATCCGGCCGAGATGGGAAAATTGATGAAGTCGGTTTTGAAGTAGATTCTGCACCTGCTTCCCGCAAAAGCAGGGCGCGGAAGTATAAAAATACAGCGGCACCCCTCCCCGGCATGGCGGGAACACGGCGCGTCCGACGGACGTTGCTGCGCCTTGACCCGGAGCGCTGATCGTTCAAAGTTGATGGGTATGGAGGGGGTAAGTTGGAACCAGTGGCGATCAAGAAAGACCGAGTGAATGGCGGTCGGCGCGGCAAACCCAAAGGTCGTGCCGTTGAGCCGGGTGCCTTGGGGGAGGTGCAAGCGCTGCTGGGCACTGAATCACGTCGCCGCGATCTGCTGATCGAGCATTTGCATAAAATTCAGGACAAGTTCGGTCATATCAGCGCTGCACACATTGCCGCTCTGGCGCGTGAAATGAAGCTGGCCATGACCGAGGTGTTTGAAGTCGCCAGTTTTTATCACCACTTTGACGTGGTTAAGGAAAATGAAACACCGCCCCCTGCCTTGACCGTGCGCGTGTGCGACTCACTGTCGTGCGAGCTGAGCGGCGCCGGTGAATTGATGACCGGTTTGAAACGCGCGCTGGGTGACGGTATACGCGTGATTCCCGTGCCGTGCGTCGGGCGTTGCGAGCAGGCGCCGGTGGTGGTGGTGGGGCAAAACCCCTTGGCAAATGCCACCGTAGATATGATCAAAACCGAAGTGGCTGCAAGGCACACTACGTGCAGTAAAGGTAAGCATCTAAATTATAAAGAATATTTGTCTGGCGGCGGTTACGTTCTGGCCGCCGAATGCCTAGCGGGTAAGCGTGAAGCGGAAGATTTAATCAAGACGATGGAGCATTCCGGCCTGCGCGGTTTGGGCGGTGCAGGATTTCCGTCGGGCCGCAAGTGGCGCATTGTGCGCGGCGAGCCGGGGCCGCGTTTGATGGCGGTGAATATCGACGAAGGCGAGCCCGGCACGTTCAAAGATCGTTACTACCTTGAACGCGATCCGCATCGCTTTCTCGAAGGCATGCTGATTGCCGCGTGGACGGTGGGCATTGCTGAAATCTATATTTACCTGCGCGATGAATACGCGGGTGTGCGCGCGATTCTTGAAACCGAAATCGCGGCGCTGCAATCCAACCTGCCGGGAGGGCATGAATTGCCGAAAATTCATCTGCGCCGTGGCGCGGGTGCGTACATCTGCGGCGAAGAATCCGCGATGATCGAATCCATCGAAGGCAAACGCGGTATGCCACGGCTGCGTCCGCCTTATGTGGCTCAGGTGGGTTTGTTTGGCCGTCCCACGCTGGAGCACAACATGGAGACGCTCTACTGGGTGCGCGAGATACTCGAAAAAGGCGGCGACTGGTTTGCCGCGCACGGGCGCAATGGGCGCAAGGGCTTGCGTTCGTTCTCGGTATCGGGCCGCGTGGCGAAGCCCGGTGTACACGTAGCGCCTGCGGGTATCACGGTTAAAGAACTGATTGCAGAATTTTGTGGCGGCATGCTGCCGGGCCACGACTTTTACGCCTATCTACCGGGCGGTGCGTCGGGTGGCATCCTGCCGGCGACTATGGGTAATATCGCGCTCGATTTTGATACGCTGAATCAATACGGTTGCTTCATCGGCTCGGCAGCGGTAATTATTTTGTCGGATAAAGACCAGGCTACGTCGGCCGCCAAAAACATCATGAAATTTTTTGCTGAGGAATCCTGCGGGCAATGCACACCGTGCCGTGTTGGGACAGCCAAGGCATTGAATTTAATGAATAAAAAATCTTGGGATCAAGGTCTGCTGGAAGAATTGTCGGGTGCTATGGCCGATGCCTCGATCTGCGGGCTGGGGCAGGCCGCGCCGAACCCGATACGCTGCGTGATGAAATATTTTCCGAAGGAAATTCAATGACCGCGCACAGCAATGACGAACTGAACGCCATGCCGGTTGAATTCAAGCTCAACGGCAAAGACGTCACCGCGCATGCGGGCGAAACCATTATTCAAGCGGCGAAACGACACGGCGTGGAGATACCGCACCTTTGCTACAAAGAGGGTATGCGCCCCGATGGCAATTGCCGTGCGTGCGTGGTTGAGGTGAAGGGTGAACGCGTGTTGGCGGCATCCTGCTGCCGCAATCCGGCTAAGGGTATGGAAGTCACCACCGACTCTGATCGTGCGGTCAAGTCGCAGAAGATGGTGCTGGAGCTATTACTCTCCGACATGCCCGAAAAGCGTCATACGCTGAATTCTGAATTGGATCAGTGGGCAGGTAAACTTAAGCTCGGCAAGCCGCGCTTTGAGGCACGCCATCAGCCGCAGGCCGACTTGTCGCACTACGGCATCGCGGTGAATCTGGATTCGTGCATTCAATGCACGCGCTGCGTGCGCGCCTGCCGCGAAGAGCAGGTGAACGACGTGATTGGTTTTGCCTTCCGTGGCGAACATGCAAAAATCGTCTTCGATGTCGATGATGCGATGGGCGATTCCACCTGCGTGGCGTGCGGCGAGTGCGTGCAAGCCTGCCCCACCGGAGCGCTGATGCCCGCGCGTGAAGCAGGCCTGATCAAGCCCGATAAACAAGTGCATTCGGTGTGCCCGTTTTGCGGCGTGGGTTGCCAGCTTACGTACAACATCAAAGACAATAAAATCATCAGTGTCGATGGGCGAGATGGTCCGTCGAACCACAACCGGCTGTGCGTGAAAGGCCGCTACGGCTTTGATTATGTTCATCATAAACAAAGACTGACGAAACCTTTGATTCGTAAGGCGAGTGTGCCTAAACACGCTGACTTTACGATGGACCCTGCGAATCCACTGGAATATTTTCGTGAAGCGACGTGGGAAGAAGCACTCGATCTGGCCGGTGGCAAGTTCAAAGAAATCCGCGACACCAAAGGTAAAACGGCACTCGCGGGGTTTGGTTCGGCCAAGGGCAGTAACGAGGAAGCCTATCTGTTTCAAAAGCTGGTGCGCACCGGTTTTGGCAGCAACAACGTCGATCACTGCACGAGGCTGTGTCATGCGTCGAGCGTGGCGGCGTTGATGGAAGGTGTTGCATCGGGTGCGGTGTCGAATCAGGTAAGCGATGTGCAGCACGCGGAAGTGATTTTCCTGATCGGCGCGAATCCGATTTCGAATCATCCGGTGGCGGCCACGTGGATTAAAAACGCGGTGAAAAAAGGCGCGAAATTTATTTACGCTGATCCGCGCCGCTCGGAACTAGCACGCCACGCCACGCATTATCTGCAATTCCAACCGGACACCGACGTGGCATTGCTCAATGCCATGATGCACACAATAGTGCATGAGAATCTGGTGGACGAAGCGTTTATTGCCTCGCGCACTATCGGCTATGAAGATTTGAAAAAGAACGTCGAAGGCTACAGCCCTGAAGCGATGGCGCCGCTGTGCGGCATACCTGCCGAGACCATCAAGGAAGTGGCGCGCCTTTACGCCACATCCAAAGGCTCGATGATTCTGTGGGGCATGGGTATTTCGCAGCATGTGCATGGCACCGACAACGCGCGCTGTTTGATTGCGCTCACGCTCATGACCGGGCAGATTGGCAAGCCCGGTTCAGGCCTGCATCCGTTGCGCGGGCAGAATAACGTGCAGGGCGCGTCGGATTCTGGCTTGATCCCGATGTTTCTTCCGGACTATCAGCGCGTCAATGTTGACGCGTCGCGTGAGCGTTTTGAAAAGTTGTGGAAAACCACGCTCGATCCGAACCCCGGACTCACCGTGGTGGAAATTGTGCATGCGATTCTCGATGACAAGATCAATGGCATGTACGTCATGGGAGAGAACCCGGCAATGTCCGACCCCGATGCGCACCACGCACGCGAGGCGCTGGCCAAGCTCGACATGCTGGTGGTGCAGGAAATTTTCCTCACCGAAACCTGCTACTACGCGGATGTGATTTTGCCGGCAACTGCGTGGCCGGAAAAAGACGGCACCGTGACCAACACCGATCGCATGGTTCAAATGGGGCGTAAAGCGCTGGATGCGCCCGGTGAGGCGAAGCCGGATTTGTGGATCATTCAGGAACTCGCGCGCCGTCTCGGCTGCGACTGGAATTACAGCGGCCCCAAGGATGTGTTCAATGAAATGCGCCAGGGCATGAACAGCATCGCCGGTATTACCTACGAGCGGCTGGAGCGCGAAAGCAGCGTCACCTACCCGTGTGAGAAAGAAGGCGATCCAGGGCAACCCACTGTTTTTATTGATAAATTTCCTACGACTACAGGGCGTGCGCGATTTGTGCCTGCGGATGTGATTCCGGCAAATGAGCGGCCTGATAAAGAATTTCCATTCGTGCTGATTACGGGCCGACAACTCGAACACTGGCATACGGGGGCGATGACGCGGCGTGCATCGGTGCTGGATGCGATTGAGCCAGACCCCACCGTGCTGATTCACCCGCTGGACCTTGATGCACTCGGTGCACAAGCAGGCGACGTCATCAGCGTGGCGTCACGTCGCGGCATCGTATCGTTGTATGCGCGTGCTGACGACGGCACGCCGCGCGGTGCGGTATTTATTCCTTTCTGCTTTTACGAAGCGGCGGCGAATTTGTTGACCAATCCGGCGCTTGATCCGGTGGGCAAGATTCCGGAATTCAAATATTGCGCAGTGAAGGTTACCAGAGGCGGCGAACTCACGCCCGTGTCGAGCTATGGTGGCGGACAGTCGATGGCTGCCGCTTAGAAATTTAATAAAATCAGTTTTCAGGAGAGAGAAATGGCATTGTCCGATATTGAAATTGCACAAGCAGGCAAGATGTTGCGCGTTAACAAGATTGCCGAAAAGCTGGGTATACCTGACGAGCATCTGGTGCCCTACGGCCACTACAAAACCAAGGTGTCGCTGGAGTATGTCGATTCACTGAAAGACAAAAAAGACGGCAAGCTGATTCTGGTCACGGCCATCAGCCCCACGCCTGCGGGCGAAGGCAAAACCACCACCACCGTTGGCCTCGGTGACGCGTTGAACCACATCGGCAAAAAAGCGGTGATCTGCCTGCGTGAGCCTTCTCTCGGCCCGGTGTTCGGTGTCAAGGGTGGCGCTGCGGGCGGCGGTTATGCGCAAGTGGTGCCGATGGAAGACATCAATCTGCATTTTACTGGCGACTTTGGTGCGATTGGGCTGGCGAACAACCTCTTGTCAGCAATGATCGACAACCACATTTCGCACGGCAACGCGCTCGGTATCGATCCGCGTCGCATCACCTGGAAGCGTGTGATGGACATGAACGATCGCGCGCTGCGTGACATCGTAGTGTCGCTGGGTGGCACGGCGAATGGCTTCCCGCGCGAAGACGGTTTTGACATCGTGGTGGCCTCCGAAGTAATGGCGATTTTCTGTCTGGCCACGTCGCTCAAGGATTTGAAGGAGCGCCTCGGCAATATTGTGTTTGGTTACACGCGCGAAGGCAAAGCGCTGCGCGCACGCGACCTCAAAGCGCATGGCGCAATGACGGTGTTGCTGAAAGATCAGCTCGCGCCAAACCTGGTGCAAACGCTGGAGAACAATCCGGCGTTCATCCACGGTGGCCCGTTCGCCAACATCGCGCACGGCTGCAACACCGTGATTGCCACCAAGACGGCATTGAAGCTTGCCGACTACGTGGTGACTGAAGCGGGCTTCGGCGCTGACTTGGGTGCGGAAAAATTTCTCGACATCAAGTGTCGCAAGGCAGGCTTAATGCCGGCAGCGGCCGTGGTTGTCGCTACAGTGCGTGCATTGAAACATCATGGTGGTGTGGCCAAAGATCAACTCAGCGTTGAAAACGTGGATGCGCTGGCAAAAGGCATGGTCAATCTGGAGCGCCACGTTAACAACGTGAAAAACGTTTATGGTATTCCGACTGTGGTGTCGATTAACCGCTTTACCGCCGATACCGAAGCCGAAATGAAGCTCCTCACCGAGCGCGTTGAAAAACTCGGTGTAAAGGTTGTCGTCGCAAACCACTGGGCTGAAGGCGGCAAGGGCGCAGCGAATCTGGCGCATATCGTGGTCGATTTGTGCGAACAAAAATCCAGCCCGACGTTTGTGTATGAAGACAGCGACACCCTGTGGGATAAAATGAAAAAAATCGCCACCAAAGTCTACGGCGCAGCCGATATTTCAGCGGATTCGAAAATTCGTAATAGAATCAAAGAATTGCAGGAAGGTGGCTATGGCCATTACCCGGTGTGCGTTGCGAAAACGCAGTCGTCGTTTTCGACTGATGCCAATGTGCGCGGTGCGCCGTCCGGCCATATGGTCAACGTGCGTGAAGTGCGGCTGTCGGCGGGTGCCGAATTTGTCGTGATGATTTGCGGCGACATCATGACCATGCCCGGTTTGCCCAAGGTGCCGTCAGCAGAGAAAATTGATCTCACCGATGATGGCAAGGTTGTCGGTTTGTTCTAAATCGTAACTATTTGTTTTTAAAATAAAAAAAAATTTTCCACCGCGCATTGTGCGCGGTGGTTGTTCAGCCACCATAAGCGCGTGTATAGTTCGCGGACTTTTCAGGAGAGGCCGCTTGTTGCAGTCATGCGCTGCGCGCGGTGTTGATAGTCAAATAGAGAGACAAAAAACATGGAAATGTTAAACGATCCGCTATTTTGGGCGGCATTGGGCCAGATCACGTTAATCAATATCGTACTGTCCGGCGATAATGCCGTGGTGATCGCGCTTGCCGCGCGGTCGTTGCCGGAGCATCAGCAAAAGAAAGCGATCATGTGGGGTGCAGGTGCAGCCGTAGTGATGCGGATTGTGCTGACTATCATTGCCGTTGAATTGCTGAAGTGGTCTTTTTTGAAAATCATCGGCGCCGTCCTGCTGTTCTGGATTGCCGTCAAATTGCTGGTGCCTGAACACGACGACGAAAATGTCGAAAGTTCCGATAACCTGATGAAAGCGATCAAGACGATATTGATTGCCGATCTGGTGATGAGTCTGGACAACGTGATTGGTGTTGCTGCTGCGGCCAAAGGCAACATCACGCTACTGATTATTGGTCTGGCGATATCGATTCCGCTGGTGATTTTTGGCGCTACCATGCTGATGAAAGTGATGGAAAAATGGCCGGTTATCATCACCATCGGTGCCGGGTTGCTGGGCTGGGTGGCGGGAGAAATGCTGGTGACCGATCCTTTCTGGGCAAAAGCGATTGAAACCAACTTGCCTTGGTTACATATGCATATTGGTGCATTTGAATTCAGCTGGGTGCAGGTGATCGGTGCCGCTTTTGTGATTTTATTGGGCAAGCACCTGGCGAAAAAGGCAGATGCACAGGCCGAGGTCGACCACAAAATCGTTGACCTTGCCGCTGGCGATGCGGCAAATCAGATCAAAAAATAATCCCATTCACGTCAGAAGAAGGAAACAGCGATGAAAATTTTGTTGCCCGTGGATGGTTCCGAAACCTCCGCACGTGCCGTGCAGTTTGTGGTGAAACAAGCACTGAATTCCAAAGAGTTACCCGAGCTGCATTTGCTCAACGTTCAGCATTCCCTGCCGGGCACGATCAAAGGTGTTGCGGAGCAGGCCAAGCAATATCATCACGATGAAGGTATCAAGGCGCTCACCAACGCGCGCAAGGCACTGGATGACGCCAAGGTACAGTATGCGTATCACATCGGCGTCGGCGATGTGGGCGAAGTCGTGGCGCACTTTGTCAACGACTTAAAGTGTGATCAAGTAGTGATGGGTACCCGCGGCATGGGTGCGGTCGCCAATATGGTACTCGGCTCAGGTGCTAACAAAGTGCTGCAAATGGTCAACGTACCGGTGCTGCTGGTCAAATAGCAAGTTATTGTTTTTATTGAGAAAACCGCCGATTAATCGCGGCGGCTTTTTTACGTCTGTGTAGCGGCAGTTTGCGTCATGCTGGCTGCTGGCTTGGTGGGTGCCGTTTTATGTCGCTCATTGGGGTGCCAGCCCAGCACCGCCAGCAGCACAAAAAACCCGATCACGTAGGCCACGGCAACATGCCAGCCGTGCCTTAGCCATAGCCCGACGGACTTCGCTTCGGGAAACATGTTGGAGAGTGCGACACCCGCTGACGAGCCAAACCAGATCATTGATCCGCCAAAGCCCACAGCGTAGGCCAGAAAGCCCCAGTCGTAGCCGCCTTGTTTCAGCGCCAGTGCGGTGAGGGGAATATTGTCAAATACTGCCGAGACAAAACCCAGTCCGAGTGCGGTTTGCCACGAGGCGGTGGGCAATTTTTCGACCGGCATCATCGATGCACATAAAATCAGCGACAGCAAAAACACACTGCCTTTGAACGCGCCCGGCAGCAGCGTCCAATCGGGTTTGCGCAGCGGCGCGGCAATGAGAATGGCGATCCACACCGCCGCACCGAGGAAAGGGAAGCTGTCCGATACCTGCTTGTAGTGCGAGTTGACGACCACATTGGTGATCATGGCGGCTGCGAGTATCAGCGCTACAACGCCTACGCGCGTCCAGTCGATACGTATGCCGGGCGCAGCATCTTTGGTGACCGGCGAATACTTGTGCTGTTGCATGGCCGCAGGGATGCCAAAAATGACCGTTGCCACACTCGCTGCAATATAGGCCTCAAATACGTCGAGCGGGCTTACACCGTCTATCCACATCATTGTGGTGGTAGTGTCGCCAACGACGCTGCCAGAACCACCAGCGTTAGATGCGGCGACAATCGCGGCCAGGTAACCGATATGCACTTTGCCGCGAAACACGGTCATGGCAATGGTGCCGCCAATCATAGCCGCAGCAATGTTGTCGAGAAAACTCGACAGCACGAAAATCATGATCAGCAGCACAAAACCGCCCTTCCAATCGTCGGGCAGATACTTGGGCAGCAGCGCCGGAATGCGGCTTTCCTCAAAATGTTTGGAAAGTAAGGCAAAGCCCAATAGCAAACCCAGCAGATTGGCCAGAATCACCCATTCGTGCGCGAGATGCAGTCCCAGACCGGCTACGCCACTACCCTGCGCAAAGCCGGTGAATAACAGTTTGTGCAGCGTAATCACGGCAAGGCCCGTTAACGCGACCGCCAGCGTGTGGCGATGAAATAACGCAACGCCTAACAGCGTTAGCGCAAAGAGTATGAAATCGATGGGAACGCCGAACAGCGCAAACGTTACCGGCGTAGCTGCTTGCGCCATTGCGTTGCCTGCGCATAGCGCGCCAACCGTAGCGGCCAACGATGTGAGAGCACTGCGGGTTTTGTGACGCATGGTTGCGAGGCCGAAAGCCTGTTGGCAGAGAGCCGCGATTCTAGCATCGCGATTTCCGAGTACGTGGGATAGCTTTTGCATTGCATGGGCATTTGCTACCTGCGTCGCTAGGGTTGCGCGGGCTTATCGGAGGGTAAATAGGGCCGTTTATTTCAAGTCATTGTTTTTATTGAGTATTTTCAGCATAGCCATTGTGTCGGAAACTTAAAACATTGACAGTGGTCAATGTTTTAAGCGACTGAACTGCGCATGATTGCGATGCCTCAAATGGGGCAAATAAATTACATAAATACTGGTGGTTGCGGCGAGCGCTGCGTCACACAGTTTCGCGGAACCCGGCAGCACATTTGTAGTGGGGCCATCTTTCGTTGCTGTTATTCCTGAGGAGGAATTGCCATGTTTGAATCCAATACTAAAAAGGTATTTTCGCTGTTAACGGTTGTTGGCGCGTTTGCGTTTGCGTCTGTGTCTCACGCCGCTGCGTGGGAGCCCACTAAACCGGTTGAGTTTGTCATCCCGGCAGGTACCGGCGGCGGCGCTGATCAAATGGCGCGGCTGATTCAGGGCATTATCGTCAAGCACAATTTGATGAAGCAGTCGTTGATTCCAGTAAACAAATCAGGTGGTGCTGGCGCTGAAGGCTTTCTCGCAGTGAAAGAAGCCAAGGGTGATCCGCACAAGATTATTATCACTTTGTCGAATCTCTTTACCACGCCACTCGCCACCGGCGTGCCATTTAACTGGAAAGACATGACGCCGGTGGCGATGCTGGCGCTGGACCAGTTCGTGCTGTGGGTGAATGCCGAGTCGCCGCACAAAACCGCCAAAGAATACATTGCGGCGGCCAAAGCCGCTGCCGTTGATCCAAAAAAACGTTTCAAAATGGGTGGCACTGGCTCCAAGCAGGAAGATCAAATCATCACGGTGGGTCTCGAAAAGGCCACGGGCACCAAGTTTACCTATCTGCCGTTCAAGGGTGGCGGCGACGTGGCGGTGCAACTGGTGGGCAAGCACATTGATTCCACGGTAAACAATCCAATTGAGGCCGTAGCGCAATGGCGTGCAGGCACGTTGCGTCCGCTGTGTGTGTTTGACGACACGCGCATGCCGTACAAAACCAAGGTGACGGCGACGATGTCGTGGTACGACATTCCGACCTGCACCGAATCCGGCGTGCCGACAGATTATCTGATGCTGCGCGGCATTTTCATGGCGAGCGGTGTTACGCCGGAGCAGACCAGTTTTTACGTCGAGTTGTTCAAAAAAGTGCGCGATACCCCGGAGTGGAAAAAATTCATGGAAGACGGCGCTTTCAACACCACCTTCATGGCGGGCAAGGAATACACGTCGTGGGTGGAAAAAAACGAAGTGCTGCACCGCGATTTGATGAAAGAAGCCGGCTTCCTGGCGAAGCCCTAACGCAGTCAACAGGTTAAAGCGGAGCTAAGGCTTCGCTTTTCTGTCATGTCATCAGAACAAAAAGAAAACCCTGCGGGCGCGGCTGATACGCATGCTGTGATCAGTCTGCGCGCGATGGAAATTATCATCGCCGGATTGCTGCTGGCCTTTGGCCTGACCATTGCCTACGCGAGTTATCAACTGGGCGCAGGGTGGGCGGAAGATGGGCCGCGCGCCGGATATTTTCCGTTTTATATCGGAATGATTATTTCGATATCGAGTGTGGTAACGCTGCTGCAGGCGCTGCGCAATCGGTCGATCAACGCCGATATGGCCTTTGTCGAGCGCGGCCAACTCAAGCTGGTGTGTGCGGTGTTATTGCCCGCATTGGTTTACGTGTTGATTATTCAGTGGTTCGGCATTTACCTGGCATCGGCCATCTACATGGCGGTTTTCATGATTTGGCTCGGGCACTATGCATGGTGGAAAGCCGTGCTGTTGGGCATCGCGGTCAGTGCCAGCGTGTTTGTGATGTTTGAAGTGTGGTTTCAGGTGCCGCTGCATAAGGGCGCGCTGTATAACCCGCTCGCCGTCTTCGGCTTCTAAGAAATAAAACCAGAGAACCAGCTTGGAAGAAATCAACGCACTGTTTCACGGATTTTCCGTGGCGATGACGCCGTTTAACCTGATGCTGATGTTTACCGGCGTCACGCTGGGCGTGGTGATCGGCGTTCTGCCGGGTTTGGGTGGCGCCAACGGCATTGCCATTCTGCTGCCACTGACCTTCACCATGCCGCCGACCTCGGCCATCATCATGCTCTCTTGCATTTACTGGGGGGCGCTGTTCGGCGGCGCGATTACTTCGATTTTGTTCAACATCCCCGGTGAGCCGTGGTCGGTAGCCACCACCTTTGATGGCTATCCGATGGCGCAGCAAGGCCGCGCGGGCGAGGCGCTGACCGCCGCGTTCACGTCGTCATTCATCGGCGCATTTGTGGCGGTAGTGATGATTACTTTCCTTGCGCCGCTGGTGGCGAAATTTGCATTGAAATTCGGCCCGCCAGAATTCTTTTCGGTGTACTTTCTGACGTTTTGCAGCTTTATTGGCATGGGCAAAGGCTCGCCGTGGAAAACGTTGACGGCGATGATGCTGGGTTTTTCGCTGGCAGCAGTGGGCATGGATACCGTTACTGGCCAGTTGCGGCTGACCTTTGGTTTTTCGGAGCTGATGCGCGGATTTGATTTTCTGGTGGCGGTCATCGGATTGTTTGGCATTGGCGAAATTTTGTTGTCGATGGAAGAAGGTTTGTCGTTTCAGGGCAGCAATGCGCGCATTGATTTTAAAATCGTGGTGCAAACTTGGAAAAAACTGCCCAAATACTGGATGACCTCAGTGCGCAGTTGTCTCGTCGGTTGCTGGATGGGGATTACACCGGGGGGCGCTACGCCCGCATCGTTCATGAGCTACGGCATTGCGAAACGCTTTTCGCCCGACGGCGCGAAGTTCGGCACGGGTCAGATCGAAGGCGTGATTGCACCGGAAACGGCAGCGCATGCGGCAGGCACATCGGCGCTGCTGCCGATGTTATCCCTGGGTATTCCCGGTTCGCCCACCGCAGCCGTTCTGCTGGGTGGTTTGTTGATCTGGGGCTTGCAGCCGGGGCCGCTACTGTTTGTGGAGAAAAAAGAATTCGTGTGGGGCCTGATTGCGAGTATGTATCTGGGCAATCTGGCCGGGCTGATTATTGTGCTGACTTGCGTGCCGCTGTTCGCAGCCATATTGCGTATACCGTTTTCAATTGTCGCGCCGCTGATTATTGTGATCTGCGCGATCGGCGCGTTTACCGTTCACAACGCCATGCTAGACATCTGGTTCATGATGTTCTTCGGCGTGGTGGGCTACGTGTTCAAAAAGCTGGATTACCCGATGGCGCCGATGGTGCTGGCACTGGTGCTGGGGGATCGAGCCGAAGATTCGTTCAGGCAATCCATGCTGATTTCTCAGGGCAACCTGAGTGTGTTTTTCACCAACGGACTGGTGGGCACCATCATGACGCTGGGCCTGATCATGCTGTTCTGGCCGCTGGTGAATAAGTTGCGTTGAAAATAATTCAATAAAAACAAATACTTACATTCGTTTAGCGTAAGCTAAAAGGCCGCAGAAAACGTTCTCTGCGGCCTTTTCATTTTGCGGCAACGGCTTGTTGCGATTACTTCTTTTTCGCCGCCGTCGGATTCAGGCTGGTAATGCGGCCGCTTTCAGTGCCTGCGGTTTCGTCGATCACGGCATTGATCAGCGTCGGTTTGCG